>DATENN010000066.1:0-3080 GCA_035275045.1 Pyrinomonadaceae bacterium | reverse complement strand
ATACAAGACTTTTCGACGCGCGCACCCTCGCCGGCTTACGAGACACGATCGAGGCGCTCGCATTCGAAGCAAAGCAACTTGGTGCCGTCCGTCAGCGCACCGAAGTGGTCACCGTCAGTCAACTACGTGATGAAATTCAGGCGTGCCTGCAGTTGCTCGGCTCGGCCGAATTACTGGATCTGAATTCGTGGTCGCGCCTGTTTGAAGCTTTGCGCCGTCGGATCTCGGAAATTGAAGACATCGTCAACGCATTGGCTCATGAGCATGGCGACGTTAACTTTAAAGAAGTGCGTTGGTGGTTAGGCGCATTCGATCATCAGGTGCGCTCGTGTCGCCGCGATGCAGATACGTTGACGCCGTGGACACGGTTCCTTGACCAGCTTCGATCCGGTGCGCCGGCAGACGATGGGGCTTCGCTTAAACAACAACTGGAAAAGGTTCCGGCACTCGCCGAGATTCCCGAATTGTGCGATCGGGCGCTGATCGATCTCTCCGCCGGAGGAGAGAACTCTCAACAATCATCATTCCTAACCAAAGCGCTGGAACAAGCGGCGGCTACAGCCGGCGACATTCTCTCGCGTCTAAGCCGTCTCGCCGCTAATTGCGATCAGTTGATCGAGAACATGGATTTCAAGTTTCTCCTCGATCCTGAGCGCAAGGTTTTCACCATTGGCTACAACGTCACCGCACTGCGCGCCGACAACTCTTATTACGACTTGTTGGCGTCAGAAGCCAGACTCGCCAGTTTTGTCGCGATCGCAAAGGGCGATGTCCCGCAAGAACACTGGTTTCGCATGGGCCGGCAATTGACCTCCGTCGATGGCGGGCGAGCACTAATTTCCTGGACCGGCACGATGTTCGAGTACCTGATGCCGTTACTGGTCATGAAAAATTATCCCGGGACTTTGCTGGATGAGACCTATCACACCGTCGTCAAGCGACAGATTGAATACGGCGGCGAGCGCCGCGTGCCCTGGGGAATTTCCGAAGCGGCGTACAACGTGCGGGATCTGCAACTTAATTATCAATATGGACCGTTCGGCGTGCCGGGTCTTGGTTTAAAGCGCGGACTGATCGAAGACCTCGTCGTTTCACCTTACGCGACGCTATTGGCGGCGGAAATCAATCCGCGAGCCGCAGTGGAAAACCTGCGCAGACTGCAAAAGTTGGGCGCACTCGGCGCGTTTGGTTTTTACGAATCCATCGATTACACGGCTGAGCGTTTGCCGCAGGGACAATCAGAAGTAATCATCCGCACCTTCATGACTCACCATCAGGGCATGAGCCTTATCTCGTTAAGTAATTTGATTGAAGATGATCGAATGGAAAGACGCTTCCATGCCGATCCAGTTGTGCAGGCAACTGAATTGCTGTTGCAAGAGCGCGTACCGGTCGGCGTGCCCGCCGTTCATCCGCGCGCCGAAGAAGTGCTGACCGGACATGTAATTCGGTCGTTCCCTGGAATGGTTACGCGTGTTTACGAGAACGCAAACCTCGACACGCCGCGCACGCAGTTGCTTTCCAATGGCACCTACAGCGTGATGATAACGACGGCCGGCGCGGGTTATTCGAATTGCGGAAACAAAGCAGTGACTCGTTGGCGCGAAGATGTTACGCGCGACAACTGGGGCACGTTCATCTACCTGCGCGACGTTCGCAGCGGCGCCGTGTGGTCAGCCAGCCATCAGCCGATGCAACGGAAACCGCAAAAGTACGAGGTCGCATTCGCCGAGGACAAGGCTGATTTCTGGCGGACCGATGCCGGATTGATTACGCATTTGGAGGTAGTAGTTTCGGCCGAAGACAACGCTGAGGTGCGTCGCGTCTCACTCACAAATAATTCGACCAGAACGCGCGAAATAGAGCTGACAAGTTACGCTGAAGTCGTGCTGGCAACGCCGCAGGCCGACATGGCCCACCCGGCTTTCAGCAACCTCTTTATCGAAACCGAATTCTTTGCCGGCGAAAACGCGATCCTCGCCCACCGGCGCCAGCGTTCAGCAGAAGACGAACCGATTTGGGGCGTGCACGTGGTTGTGGCTGAGGGCGAACAAGTAGGCTCGGTCCAATACGAAACGGATCGCGGTAGATTTTTGGGACGCGGTCACACACCGGCAAATCCAATTGCGGTGATCGAAGACCGTCCGCTGTCGAACACCGTGGGCGCGGTGCTGGATCCGGTTTTCAGTTTGCGCCGGCGCGTGCGCGTGCGGCCAAACGAAACGGTGCGGTGTTCATTTAGCACTATCGTTGCCAAGTCGCGCGAAGAAGCCATGATGCTGGCCGACAAGTATCACGATCCAAGTACGTTTGAGCGGGAAGTGCGCCTGGCCTGGACCAAGGCGCAAGTAGAGATGAGCCACTTGGGCATCGATGCGGATGAAGCGCACCTGTTTCAACGGCTGGCAGCGCGTGTTCTCTATTCAGATCCCTCGTTGCGACCACGGCCGCACGTGTTGGCGCTTAATACCAAAGCACAATCCAGTCTCTGGGCGTACGGAATAAGCGGCGATTTACCGATCGTCGTCGTTCGGATTGAAAAAGCGGAAGACCTGCCGACTGCGCGCAAACTAATCCGCGGCCACGAGTACTTGCACTACAAGGGTCTTAAGATCGATCTGATTATTCTCAACGATAATCCGACGACTTATCTGCAATCGCTACAAAAAGAACTGGAGACGCTGGTGCGCACAAGCGGACTGGGCGGCCTTCAGGACAAGCCCGGCGGTGTGTATTTGCGACGCGCCGATCACATGCCTGAGGCTGATCGCATTCTTTTGCATGCTATTGCTCGTGCTGTGATCGTTTGCGAGCGCGGGTCGTTAGAAGATCAACTCGAGCGACCGCAAGTCGAAGAGCCGTTGCCGCCGGCGTTTAGTGCGCGCTTACCGTCGCAAACTTATCCGGAAGCCAGCGTGCCGCCGCCCGAGCTCTCCTTCTTCAACGGTCTGGGCGGATTTCTGCAAGGTGGGCGTGAATATGTCACGCTGCTGGGCGCGGAGCAGTGGACGCCCGCGCCGTGGTCCAACGTGATTGCGAACAAAAACGATTTCGGATTCCAGGTGACTGAGACCGGAGGC
>DATENN010000065.1:0-7181 GCA_035275045.1 Pyrinomonadaceae bacterium | reverse complement strand
GCGAAACTGCCGATGGCAAGAAAGTTTTACTGACGCTGTCACCGAATCCAAGTCACCTTGAGGCAGTCGATCCGGTGGTCGAGGGGATGGTGCGCGCTAAACAGGACGACATGCGCGGCCGCCTTGGAATTCCACGCGAAGAAGCGATCGATAAAGCCCTGCCCGTGTTGCTGCATGGCGATGCAGCATTCGCGGGCCAGGGCGTGGTAATGGAAACTCTGAATCTCGCTAGCCTGAAAGGCTATCGCACCGGCGGCACGATTCACATCATCATCAACAATCAGATTGGTTTTACTACATCGCCGGAAGCTGGCCGTTCGACGATCTATTCCACCGACGTTGCGCGCATGACGCAGCTGCCGATTTTTCATATCAACAGCGACGACCCCGAAGCGGTCTATCGCGCGCTGCGCATCGCTCTCGACTACCGGCAGGAATTCAATAAGGACGTAGTGCTGGACGTTGTCGGATTTCGCAAGTTGGGCCACAACGAAACTGACGAGCCGAGTTACACCCAGCCGTTGATGTACCAGCGTGTGAAAGCGCATCCGGGTGTGCGAACTGTTTATTCGCAGCGACTCATCAAGGAAGGGGTCATCACTGAACCTGAACTGGATAATTTGATTAGCGAACGCGTAAGACGTTACGAAGATGCGTTAGCCCGCGCCAAACAAGTGGCGGCAAGCAAGGAATCGCCTGCTTCCGTCAGAGTCATCGAAGACATCGATGGTTCTGAAGTCGTCGAGACAGCTGTCAGCACTGAGATGATCAAAACAGTCGCCGACAAGATTTCGCTGGTGCCCCCCGATTTCCAC
Organism: Pyrinomonadaceae bacterium; assembly: GCA_035275045.1. GTDB lineage: Bacteria > Acidobacteriota > Blastocatellia > Pyrinomonadales > Pyrinomonadaceae > PSRF01. Next base: position 6,366 of record DATENN010000065.1, on the reverse strand, counting down.
GTGAACCCGAAGATGGTTGGACAACTTGCGCGGCGAGCAAAGATGGGCGCGGGCGACGTGCCGATGGACTGGGCCTTTGCGGAAGCCGTGGCTTTCGGTTCGCTTGTTCTGGATGGCTCGCGTGTGAGGTTGAGCGGTCAGGATTCGGGACGTGGAACCTTCAGTCAGCGTCACGCAGTTTTGTACGACACGCAAACCGGCAACTCGTGGGCGCCGCTCTCAGAACTGCGATCGGACGCGAAACCTGAGGCGCGTTTCGAAGTTTTCGACAGTTCCCTTTCGGAAGAAGGCGTGCTCGGTTTTGAATATGGCTATTCGGTCATAGCTCGTGAAGCGCTCGTGCTTTGGGAGGCGCAGTTCGGCGACTTTGGAAACGGCGCGCAGACAATAATCGATCAATACATCGCCGCATCGGAAGATAAATGGAAGCAAACTTCTCGATTGGCGATGTTGTTGCCGCACGGCTACGAAGGACAAGGTCCCGAGCATTCCAGTGCACGGCTCGAACGTTACCTGCAATTGTGTGCTGAAAATAATCTGCAGGTTTGTTACCCGACGACACCCGCGCAATACTTTCATTTGCTGCGACGTCAGGTGCGGCCTGGAATGGATCGGCCCCTGGTCGTGATTACTCCGAAGAGTTTGTTACGTCTTCCAGCCGCCGCCTCGTCCATCGCGGATCTAACGACGGGCGGATTCCGACCAGTTATTGACGATGTTGAGATCGGTGATCCAGCGGCGGTTAAGCGCGTGGTGCTATGCAGCGGCAAGGTCTTTTACGATTTGATCGAAGCTCGCAAGAAAACGCCGACCGCGGAAATTGCAATCGTTCGCGTGGAACAGTTTTATCCTTTTCCACTCGCACGATTACGCGAGCTTCTGGCGCGTTACCCGCAAACGAAACAGCTGGTTTGGACACAGGAAGAGCCAAAGAACATGGGCGCATGGACCTTCCTGCAGGAAAGGTTGGAAAAGCTGGTACCGGTTTGCGAACGTCCTATTTTTGTAGGCCGTGCTGCATCAGCCAGTCCCGCTACAGGTTCGTATGCAATTCACCAGGCAGAACAGGCAAAGCTCGTGAGCGAAGCGCTGAGTACAGCGTAAGTGTTGATATCGCGAGCGGCTTCGCCGCGTTTCGTGCGTGCTCACTTCCTACTTAACCGTGAAAATAATTTCTGCACTCTCCCCGCTTCTTCTGGTCTTTTCATTTATTCATCAACCTGCTTTTTCAGAAAAGAAGGATGCAGTACAGCTGCCAGCGGAAAAACATCTCAGAAACCTGAAACAACTTACTTTCGGAGGCGAAAACGCCGAGGCCTATTTTTCGTCCGACGGCAAACGGCTGATCTTTCAATCGACGCGCGATGGTCGTGAATGCGATCAGATTTACACGATGAATCTGGACGGTTCGGACATTCGTTTGGTTTCGACTGGCAACGGCCGCACGACCTGCTCATATTTTTATCCTAACGACAAAAAGATCCTTTATTCGTCAACCCACCTTGGCGCAAAGGAGTGCCCGCCGCGTCCGGACTTTTCAAAAGGTTATGTTTGGGCCGTCTATCCTTCGTTCGATATTTTTACTGCAAAGCCGGACGGCTCGGATCTAAAGCAATTAACCAAAACGAGCGGCTATGATGCTGAAACCACTATCTCGAAACAGGGCAGACTGGTCTTCACGTCGATGCGCGACGGCGATCTCGACATCTACACCATGGACGGCGATGGCAAGCACGTCCGTCGTTTGACGACTGAGCTTGGTTACGATGGTGGTCCATTCTGGTCGTACGACGGCAACCTAATCGTGTACCGCGCCTATCACCCGCAAACCGAAAAAGAAAAAGCGGACTACCTCGATTTGCTGAAACAGAATCTGATTCGGCCATCGACTCTGGAAATCTGGGTGATGAACGCAGACGGCTCGAACAAGCGTCGGGTAACACACAACGGCAAAGCGAATTTTGGGCCATATTTTTTCGCGGACGGACGGCGGATAATTTTCGCCTCGAACATGGACGATCCAAAAGGGCGAAACTTTGATCTTTACCAAATCAATGTAGATGGCTCAGGCCTCGAACGCATTACGTTCAACGACACGTTCGATGGCTTCCCGATGTTCTCGCCGGATGGAAGAAAGTTGGTATTCGCTTCGAATCGGAATGCGAAGACGAGAGGCGATACCAATATCTTCATCGCCGATTGGGTTGACTAATGCAGCGCAAACTTCAGTTTGCGTTTGCGGCTTTGACTCCCCGCTATCAGAATTATTTTTGGTACCACATTATGAAATTCAAATCGTTGTCGCGATATCCAGTCGTTCTCAGTGTCGTTATGGCGGTTGCGCTGGTTGCTCTCGCGCAGCAACCCGCTCTCTCGGTCGACAAACTGCGAGCGCACATAACTTATCTCGCTTCTGACAAACTCGAGGGACGCCGTACCGGCACTGAAGGCGCAAACCTCGCTGCCGAATACATTGCAAAAGAATTCGCGCGGTACGGGGTGCAGCGTGGTATCGGTTATGACACGCAGGGGATGTCCATTCTTGAAGCAGATTCGCCGAACCGTTACCTGCAAAAGTTTCCGTATGTCGCCGGTGTAGAGTTGGGTCGCGGCAATTCTTTGTCGATCACGTTTGGTAGAGGTCCCGCCACTCAATTACTAGTTGGCGAAGACTGGATGCCGCTCGGTTTCTCGTCAAACGCGCAACTCGATGCAAAATCGCCGGTCTTTGTTGGGTACGGAATAACCGCCGCACAACTCAATTACAACGATTACGCCAATGACTCAGCCAGCGGCACGGTTGCAGTGGCGCTGTACGGTAGCAGTGATGGCGACAATCCGCACGGTCCATTCGCCCGTTATGAAGATGCACGATGGAAAGCAATCGCCGCGCGCAACGCCGGCGCGAAAGCTTTAATGATTATTGCGCGTGAGTCGAAGCTCAAGGAGGATCGGCTAGCACGGCTGCGTTTTGATAACAGCGCCGGAGAGGCGGGGATTCCAGTGATGGTGATTTCCCAACAACTCGCGGCTCGACTCTTCGCAGTCGACAGCGTTGCACCGTTCGTCACCGGAGCGGAGCAGATGGCAAAGTCTCAAAGCGCGATAAGACCTGTTTCATCAGCTTCCATCCAACACATTGGCGTCAACGTCATGCGTCGCGAAGTCGAAGCCTCCAACGTCGTGGGTATCGTCAACGGTTCTGATCCAGTACTGAAGAATGAATACATCGTCATTGGTGCGCACTACGATCATCTTGGTCGCGGCGGCGAAGGCAGTCTGGCGCCTCGCGAAGGCGATATTCATCACGGCGCTGATGACAACGCGTCCGGCACGGCTGGTCTGCTTGAACTAGCACGAATGTTTGCGTCAAGCGAAATGCCGCGGCCGAAACGAACGCTGGTGTTGGTTGCGTTCAGTGGTGAAGAAGAAGGCTTGCTCGGTTCCAACTACTATGTGAACCATCCGATCCGTCCGCTCGAGAAAACAGTCGCCATGATCAATATGGACATGATCGGGCGAATGAAAGACAACAAGTTGATCATTGGTGGCGTCGGTACGGCGCAGAGCTGGAGGGAAGAGATCGCAACATTCAACACTGAAAGTAAGCCGATCTCGCGTGCTGAGCTGGCAAATCCTCCGATACCTGGCAAGGTCACCCTGGTTACCGGCGCCAATGGCGAATTAATATCCGCAATCGTCCACGCGCCGGGTTTCAACCTTACGCTGAGCGAAGACGGCTATGGCCCCAGCGATCATTCCTCGTTCTACGCGAAGAAGATTCCGGTTCTTTTCCTGTGGACGGGAACACATGAGGATTATCACAAACCTTCAGACACTGCCGATAAGATCAACTACAACGATGAAACGCGGATCCTCAGCTTCGTAGCACGGCTGATTCGGGATATTGATCAGAACACTGCACGCCCGATATACACAGTTGCCAAAAGCGAATCGCAGGGACGGGCGATGGGCTTCCGCGTTTATCTCGGTACCATTCCGAACTACGCGGATTCGAATGACGGATTGTTGCTTGATGGCGTACGCGATGATTCCCCCGCAGCGAAAGCAGGGATCAAAGCGGGCGATCGAATAATAAAGTTAGCCGGTCGTGACGTGCACAACGTTTACGATTACACGTACGCTTTGGGAGAAATGAAAGCCGGGCAGGAATATGAAGTGGAATTGGTGCGCGGCACCGAGCGGTTGAAACTAACAATCACGCCGGCGGCTCGGAAATGAAACTTTGATCGGAGACTGGAGACGGGCGACCGAAAAACTCTTCGCGGTCACCGGTCTCCTGTCGTCCGTCGGTTTTTACCAGCGCGGTTCGCGGTCATAGCCGCCGCGGTCACCGCGATCGCCACCGCGGCCACCGCCGCCGTAACCACCACGGCCGCCGCCACCGCCGCCGTAACCACCGCGGCCACCACGATCAGCTCGCGGCTTGGCTTCATTGACCGTCAAATTGCGGCCACCAAAATCCTTGCCATTGAACTGTTCGATAGCTGCCGCCGCTTCTTCCGGCGTGGCCATTTCCACGAAAGCAAAACCGCGTGAGCGGCCCGTGTCGCGGTCTTCGATAACTGAAGCTGATTCGACTGTGCCTACTGCCGCGAACGCATCGCGGAGTTCCTCGCTCGTAGTGCGGAACGAGAGGTTTCCGACGTAAAGTTTCGTACCCATGTGTATTTCTTATCCTTTTGATCTAGTGAAGCGCGGGTAAGATTAACGCAGACTCAAGCGGGGAACTGATCGAACCTCTTGGGCGAACGCGACGCACCCGGTGCTCTGAAAATTCGAGAGCGGCTTCTAACAAGTTGACAATTATCTCACTCTCTCCTCAGCCGAACGCGGGTCGCATCACGAACACGGACAGGCGCTGGTCACCACTGACGCGCGAGAGCAGGAACTAACGCGGAGAGTATGCCTTAGGGAGGATTCGAGTTCAAGCCGGCGGCGTCAGTAGTCAGTGGCCAGTTGGCCGTTGCTCTCTCTCAGTCAGCGCGGATTCTCCAGAGATATAGCGATTTACCTAAAAAACAACTGACAACTGAACCACTGACAACCGACAAACAAGTCTCAACTGGCTGATTTGCCACGCCTCCTGGCATCGCATATATTGCTTTCCACTCAAGTCCAATTAATTCGCGAAAGGCCTGGATTGGAAATGTCCAAATCTGTCCCTATCACTGTGGCACACGGCGACGGCATTGGCCCGGAAATCATGGCGGCGACGCTGCATATTCTGAAAGCGGCGGGCGCTAACCTCGACATCGAAACGATCGACATCGGCGAAAAGGTATATTTGGCCGGCAATAGTTCTGGTATCGAGCCAAGCGCATGGGAATCGCTAAGGCGAACCAAAGTTTTTTTGAAAGCGCCAATCACGACGCCCCAAGGCGGAGGCTACAAGAGTTTGAACGTCACGGTACGTAAGACGCTGGGCCTTTATGCGAACGTCCGGCCTTGCGTTTCATACCACCCGTTCATTGAGACCAAACATCCGAACATGGATGTGGTCATCGTCCGTGAAAACGAAGAGGATCTGTACGCCGGCATCGAGCATCGTCAAACCGAACAGGTCTATCAATGCCTCAAACTAATCTCGCGGCCGGGTTCCGAGAAAATCGTGCGCTACGCGTTCGAGTACGCGCGCCGCAACAACCGCAAAAAAGTCACCTGCTTTACTAAAGACAACATTATGAAATTGACGGATGGTTTGTTTCATAAAGTCTTTGACGAGATAGCTGCGGAGTATTCAGACATCGAAAATGAACATTGGATCGTGGACATCGGCGCCGCTAAGCTCGCCGATACGCCCGAAGCTTTTGACGTTATCGTGATGCCTAATCTTTACGGCGATGTATTGTCCGATGTCGCCGCGCAGATTGCGGGCTCGGTTGGCCTGGCGGGCTCGGCAAATATCGGCGAGCACGTTTCCATGTTCGAGGCTATCCACGGCTCTGCTCCGCGACGCGCCGGTCAAAATTTAGCGAACCCGTCGGGATTACTTTTAGGCGCCGTGATGATGCTGGTACACATTGGTGAAACTAACGTGGCTGAGTTGGTTCACAATGCGTGGCTGCGAACAATCGAAGACGGCATCCACACTTACGACATTTATGAAGAAGGCAGCAGCAAACAAAAAGTCGGCACGAAGGAATTTGCCGAAGCGGTGGCCGGACGCGTTGGCCAGAAACCCGAAAAGTTAAAATCGGCCAGTTATAAATCGGATGATACGGTTGATAAGAAAACGTCGACGGCTGCGGCACGACAGCGTGCGAAAAAAGAGCTTGTCGGCGTCGACGTGTTTCTTGACTGGACCAGCGGATCGGCAAATGATCTGGGCGATGCGTTGACAAA
>DATENN010000064.1:0-8590 GCA_035275045.1 Pyrinomonadaceae bacterium | reverse complement strand
GAGGTCCGCGAGTCGGTTAACGTCAGCGGTTTTGCTGGGGCCGGATTTTTGCATACCAACTCGGCCGTCGTCGATCTGCACAACATGCGCCTTTACCTTCGGCCACCAGGCACGGGGCGCTCGGTTAAGCTCGGACCGGCGTTGACCGCGATCGGTTTGGCCGAAGCTCCAATAACGGGCCGCGAGCATGGGCAATTTTACGTCGATGTCGAAATCAACGGCGCGCGGGGAAAAATGATCATCGATACCGGGGCAGGACTTACTCACGTGGACAATCGATTTGCCGCGCAAATGAAAACCAGAGGGTTCGATACCGGAATACAAATCATGGATGCGGCAGGGGTAATGAGCGACACCGAGTTAGCCAAGGTGCGAAGTTTCAAGATTGGCGGAGTCCCGGCCAGAGCATCCAACCTATTGCTAGGCCACATCAGCTATTACGGTTCGAGCGGTGGCAAGGTAATTGGCATTCTGGGGATGGATCTCCTTGGCCAGAATTGGAGTATCATCGATCTGGGGCAACAAAAGCTGTACTTCTCGCCGGCGCGCTAGATTTCTTGCAGCGTTGCAGGGTGGTTTGCGGCTTTGCTGGACAGTTTTGATTTGTTCAGGAAAAATGTTCGCCTAATTAATGCAGCGATATTTCTGGATCATTGTCTTGTTTTCGCTGGTCGCCGGTTCATGTAACTGGCGGAACGAAATTGGAGGCCACGATTTTTGCTGGGCGCTGGATAGGGAGAAGGACCCACCGTGGCGATATCTTCAAGGATGGGTGAAGTGGAACCATCAGAAGCCGTTTTGCGCGATTTGCACGCTGAGTGACACCGGCGGAGCTCGCGAAACGCCACCTGACGCCAATGGCCGGCGGGTCATCACGTTCTCCGGCTTCGATGGCAGCTCTATTCCGGTTCCATCTTTCAGAAAGGCGATTTACGCGTTGCAGCCCGATAAATCGCTCCGCAAAATTCCGCTCTCCAACGAGGAGGTGGAGACTGCTCTGGCAATTCTCGATGATCTGGATCACCAGGTTTACGCGCCTGACCATCCGCTTATTGCGACAAAAATCCTGCCGCAATTGGTTGCGACCGAATAGGCCTATCTTCGCGCGGGCTGTTCGCTCGCGCAGTGCTCATCGCAAAAGCTCTCCAGCTTGGCGGTGATTTGATCGCGAACCTTGCGTGTCTCGCTGAGTTGGTCCTCATGCGATCCTTGGAATTTCGAGGGATCGGGGAATGACCAATGGAGGCGTTGGGCCGGTCCGGGAAAGATCGGACATGCTTCCGCTTCCGATTCGGCGCAAACTGAAATCACATACGCGAAGACGTGCTTGCCGGATTTCCACACATCAAACACGGCTTGGGTTTTATTGCCGGAAATGTCGATGCCTACCTCTTCTAGTACTTCAACCGCCAAAGGATTGAGCGCGCCTGGTTCCAGACCGGCGCTGTGCGCTTCAAAGAATTCGCCGCACATTTTGTTGAGCAACGCAGCCGCCATCTGACTGCGCGCGCTGTTATGAACGCAGATGAACAAGACTTTTTTCTTCATGAAAGGCACCATCTAACCAATAGCCTAACTAGCCTTGGGTACGACACTAAACTTCGCAGACTGGGAACTACCCTCTCCCGGCGTAAGAAGTTCACGAAGTTGCGCAATGGCTCCTGCTACGACAGCTCGAGCGGAGGGCGAATCAAGAGCCACTCGTGCAGAATCCAGCATCCAGAGTAGATCGCCGGTAGTCAATCTGAAATCGTATTCATACTTCACACCGCGCTCGCCTCCTTGGCTTCGAAATTGGAACTCACCCAATGCTTGATTGTAGCGGCAGGACTCCCAATTCTTGGTCCGTTTGGTCAAATTGCTTTCCGCTAAAACAAATCGTCCGCGGTTCCTGTACCAGCCTTTTCTTTGAAGTTTCATAGAACCCAAACCTTATTTTAAATAAGGGCGATCGCAACAACTGATTACCGTCTTTCGCCTCGCTGTATGAAGGCCCGCCCAATTGAAGCGGTTCGCAGGAGTTTTCCTGATGATGTGTAAACAATCGGAGGTACCGCCAATACTGCCTCTTCGTTTTCGTCGCACCCTCGCACGATTGCAATACGCGACTGTTGACCGGATAGAAAAGCGTGAAGAAGAAGAAAACCCTTAATGAAATTCGCGAAGGCGACTACAGCTTTATCGTGACCGTCTATTATGATCCTGACAACAAGCCTTTGAATCCGCGTGACTGTGAAAGCCTCTTGCAACAAATCAAAACCAAGATGAAGGAGAACGACATCTGTGAAGCGGACAAGGGCGACATAGTGGAGCCGTTGGTCGAATGATTCCCATAACCTAGATCTGCACCAACCCTTACGATTGGTGTTGGTACGCTTTGGCTATAGTAATTTCATGTTGCGCCGCGCTTGGCTGAACGCGGATATTTCACCCGATGATATTACACGCGCTAAAGCGATTTGGAACAGCGCTGTTAACGACGTGAGACCGTTACTCACTCTCATATCAAGTTAGAAAGCTAGAGGACATTTTCCTTGAAAAACTTAAACCTCTCGCGCGTCGCTGCCGCGGCATTCGCGTGTAGCGACTTAGTTTTATTTTCTTGGCTGATGAAGGGCCTTCGGGTGTGGACCAATTTACAAAACAACTTCTCGACGAGGTAGGGGACTTGGAACCTCATGTGGGGTTGCCGCAAGGTTTTTGTCTTGGCCTTTTGAAAGATGATGATTGGTCATTCGTCATCAAAATCCACGCTCTGATTGAAACATCATTGACGAGGCTCTTGTGCGCGATCGTCGAGCCAGAGCCGCTGAAGGAATTGATTGTGACCCTTGACGTTTCCGGCGGTCGGTTCTCGAAAGTCACGTTGCTTAAACATTTGAACGCGATTCAGGGTCATGAGGTAAAGGCAATTCGGGAGATCTCAAAAATACGCAATCGGTTTGTTCACAATATCAAGTATGTTGGTTTCGATCTCACTCGATACATTGCAGACCTTCCGCTTCCCGAGCGTGACGAGTTCGCCCGTAACACGTTAGCTTTCGCTTTCGACGAGGACCCACCAAAAGCCGAGCGCGATAAGGCTATTTCAGAGCCGAAAACACACTTGTGGCGGTGCGGGCTCTTTCTAACCGCTCTCAGCAAAATGAGGACGGATAATCGACGTTTAGAGGCTCAATTCGAGACACAGGAGAGCGAACACAGCATCATTGAGAAAGAAAACTTGTTGCGGGAAAAACTCCTTCTAGAACGTGAACTCGCAGCGCTCCGGCATTTCGTTGAAACAATCACAAAGCCGAGCGCGCCAAGTTGAGATTCAATGCACTCATATGAAGTCAGACCACGCAAAGATCGTCGCGGTGTTGATCTAATTTCCGAAGCATTGCCGTTTGGAAGACTTTGGTATGAGAAGGTGACCCACGCTGTCGGCTACGCGAGATTCTACAGTCGAAGCGCGGGCGCAACGAAGACGAAGGCCGATTCAAGGAGGCTGGCTAACCCTTTCGCTTTTCTAGTCTTCTGTCGGCGTGTCCCAATTGAACTTCTTTACACGCTCGTCGGGGCCAAAGAAAATAACGCCGAATCGCAACGTTTGCGTGCTAAAGAAGAATGGAATCATGTGCTTGCCAACAAACTCGCCGATATTCAGTACATAGGTCCAACGCTCGCCATCGTCGGTGACTGTCTGCGTCTTTGGCTTACCGTAGCGGGCGAGCACCTGCGCTTTTGTCATGCCGACTACTGGTGGCCGATCTTCCGGGTCACCGGGCTTTGCCGTAGTCGCAGCATTTGACCTCGCGGTCGCCGTCGCTCGCTGATTCGTTGCGGGGCCGGCGGTGCAGCCGGCGAGGCGCAACCGCCGTAACAATAATGCAGGACTTCGACTTCATGGAACAAGTTTTGTAAGCCGAAATCGTGAGCGATGAGAAGTAGAAAATACGGTCGCCGGTCGTTGCCAACTGCCTTACAGCCTGCGGTAAATGTCCTCCACCGTAGAAGCGCGATAGACGCCGCGATAACCAAACAGTTTCAGCAGAATCATATTGAACCCGCCCGCAACTCGCGACGGGCCAAAAAACATTTGCTCGGCAGCCTGTTGTTCATCCGTATCGGGCTCAAGTTCCGCACGAAAATCGCCATGTGCCGACGGATTCCGAGCTCGACGCCACTCGTTAAAAAGCGGCTCCATTCTATCGGTCCACGAAATTTGCATTTTGCGCGCAACGGATCTGAAAACTTGTTCCGCAGTTACGAAACGTCCTTTCGATTTCGGTAACGAGGAGGCTTGTTCAAAGCCGAAATCTTTGAAAAGAAATCGAAGCAATCCTTCCAAAAGCGCGCACAAAGCAAGAGTTCTGATTTCCAATTGAACTGCCCGTTTGCCGGCCTCTCGGAAGAGGAATAGTAAATGCACGAGTTGGCGCGTGAGCGGTGTATCTCGCTGAAGGAATTCTGTAGTTGCCCTAACTGCCGCACCGAAAGCCTCGCTTTCTTGACGCCCAATAGCTCTATTAAATGGTGAATAGTCGGTCTTGGCAGGTGTTCGCGCCGCCGAAATCCGTTCGGAAATGCGATGGTTGCCGCGCATGTATCTCATTCTAAATGGCCAGGGATGCATTCCGGCCGCAAAGGCTACGGCCGCCATAAACGCGCGAAATTGCCTCCAATCATCTTTTTCGCTTGGGCTTCGAACTCCTTCCTTTGAGCGCAAGTATATCTCGAGATCGCGTTTGTTCTCTGCCTGGATCAACGCATAACGAGCGTTTGGCAGTTCTCCGACGAAAGAATTTGCCGAACTGCTCCACCACTCCCCGAGGAAGTCATTGACCCATGTTGTTTTTGTCCCTGCATTCACCGCAGGAAGCTCGCAATCAACCAACGTCGCTTCGAAGGAGAAAGATTCATCAGCATCTCCTTCACTGGCCGGTTTCAAACCGATTCGTTTCTCAAAGGCTTTTCTTTTTCTTTTAGCCTTCGGTGAGTCGAAACGCTCGGTGACGAGCTCGAGCGAATGCAGCGTTCTAGTGATCGTCACCAGTCCATTAGAGGCGCGAAGGTTGCCGCCAGGACTAACATTTTCGCAACGGAAGTGAAGGTCATCGTCTATCACGCCCGAAAGCGTCCAGGCATCCTTTTTTGTGTTCACTCTCTTATACTGGGGAGGCTGGTTGCGTCCCGTCAGTGTCAGGTCGATCTCTAGGCGTTTTCCTGGCTCGACTCGCAGAATTCCGCGCCCGCGTAATTTCACCCCGCTGGCTTGGACGACAACCCTGTCAACGCGGAACTTCTCGTTGCCAGTGCGAACGGCTCGGGCAAATTCATCCGCGGTCACGCCACTCAATTGAAACAACGTTTCAACGCTTCTGCAAACGCATTGCAGAAAAGAGTTTGTCAGCGGTGGGCGAGAAGGGATTCCCTTTGTTGACGGCGTTTTGGCTCGCCGATAGGATTCGAACCTATATTTCCCCGAATGGTGGTGAGACCCGACGGGGCGTGCTTTCCGTTCTACTACGGCGGCCTTCTTCGCTGGGTTTGCATCTTAACTTCTGGACGGCAAGACAATTCGCGTTTGGCGTTTTTAGCGGTTCCAGGTTCCACCTATGAAACCGGCCCGAGATTTGTCCCACTTGGAACTGACTTCACGGGGCAAAAGGTGGAACTCGACGAAACCGCCGCGGGGATTCGGTGGGACAAGTTCCACTTTGCCGCGAATCGATCAGCGCGCTTCGTAAGCGCCTTAGTTGCGCTGATTCGGGCTGATTCAGGCTAATTCGGCCTTGCGCCAAAGCGGGACAAATCAGCGTCCAACCCTCAATCACCATACCCAAGCTGGCACAACACCCTCCGATTTCATATGACATATATTGTCTGATGTTATTGATATGCACTTAAGGGCCCCTCGGAGCAGCCTCCCTTGCCCTACGCCAGCGGCCGCGTCGCTTGCTCGGCCGACATCAGATTCGCCAGCCCAAATTCGGCGTGCGTCAGCTTGGCGGCGCGATCGGCATCTTTTCCGTCGATCACAATAGCGATCTTGATCTCCGAGGTCGTGATTAACTGAATGTTGATTCCGCCTCGGCCGAGACAATCAAACAACTGCGCCGCCACTCCGGAGTGCGATCGCATGCCGATTCCAACCACACTGAGCTTGGCCACGCCGCTCGTCCAGGTCAGGCGCTTGGCCTCGAGTTCGTTTACCACCGGCCCAAGCAACTGTTTGGCGGGCTCCAATTCCCCTTCGTGAATGGTAAAGGAAATATCGGTCCGGCCGTCGGTGGGCACGTTCTGAACGATCATGTCCACAATGATGTCTGCGCTCGAAATCACTGAAAAGATACGACCCGCGATACCCGGCTTATCCGGCACGCCTGAAATGGTCAGCTTGGCTTGGTTGCGCTCCAGGCTGATGCCGCGAATGACCACGTCTTCCATGCTCGCGGTCTCTTCTTTGGCAATTGTTCCTCTGTCGGCTTTGAAACTTGAGCGAACCTCGAACGGCACACCAAATTTCTTGGCAAATTCAACCGCGCGCGACTGCATTACCTTGGATCCGGCGCCGGCCATCTCGAGGAGCTCGTCGTAAGCAATTTCATCCAGTTTCTGCGCCTCGCCGACGACGCGCGGATCGCAGGTAAAGACCCCATCCACATCGGTGAAGATCTGACATGCGTCGGCATTCAACGCGCCCGCCAATGCAATCGCGGTCAGATCGGAGCCGCCCCGGCCTAACGTGGTCGTTTCGCCTTCGGGCGATTGACCCTGAAACCCGGCGACGAGCACAATATAATCGTCCGCCAACAGCTCATGGATTTGGCGCGGACTAATGTTGGCGATTCGCGCCCTGGTGAAAGTACTATCGGTCAAAATGCCAGCTTCAGCGCCGGTGAGAGATATCGCCCGGCCGCCCAGCGCGTTCACAGCCATCGCGGTTAAGGCACTCGAAGCGCGTTCTCCGGTCGCGAGCAACATATCGAGCTCGCGCTTGGTCGGATTTGGCGACATGGCATGAGCCAGCTTGATCAAATTATCCGTTACTCCCCCCATCGCCGAGATCACCGCCACCAGCCGGCAGCCTTCGCGCTGGGTTTCAATCAAACGCCGCGCGACGTTCTTGATGCGTTCCGCGTCACCCACTGAAGTGCCGCCGTATTTTTGGACAATCAAGCGCATGGCGACATCAGCGCACAGTTACTGGAGGTGAATAGATGGAGCACGAAACTGGAATCGTTTTCGCTCAACTGGAGCGCCTGTCAACTCCGCTGCTTGTTTTTATCGAATGCAAGGCCGGCAAATGAAACCGTAAATGAGCTTGCAATATTTCGATAGTTGTCGAAATATTAAATCTTTCAATGGATTCGCTTTTTAAGGCCCTGAACGATCCCACCCGCCGCCGCATCCTCGAGCTACTCCGCGCCAAGTCGTTAACCGCAGGCGAAATCGCAGATCAGTGCTCTGTGCTAAGGCCCACAATTTCCCATCATCTCGACTTGCTCATGCAAGCCGAACTCATCGAGCAGGAGCGCCAGGGTCAGTTCCGCCGCTATCACCTGAACACAAGCGTGGTAGAGGATGTGTTACTCTGGCTGAGCAAGCTCGCCACCAAAAGAGTCGCCGCCCGAAAACCGGCCTCGGCGCGGCTCCGAAGATTAAAACCTCGCACCGCATGAAAAAAGGTTTCACTCAATTTCTGCGTGAGGAGTGGCTTCAACTCTTGATCATAGCGCTGCCTTTGGGCGCCGCACTCCTGGCAATGCCGTATGCAACCCAGTCTGTCCCGATGCAATGGAATCTGCATGGAAAGGTCACGTGGTTTGCGCCGAAGAGCTGGGGCCTGCTGGTTCTTCCGGCGACAACGCTGATCGTGTTCGGGCTGATTTTTCTTTTCGAGGTGTACGACAAGAATCGGCGCAACCCTGCGGACAACAGCCTTACGTCCCATGGCAAAGCCGTGCGATCCATGCGCTTCGCGTTCTCCCTTGTCCTCGTGGCGATCGGTTTCGTCCAAATCGAGGCTGCGCTGGGTCGTCAGCTTGATGTGACGCGGCTGGTTCCGTTGGTTGTGGGATTATTGCTTGCCTTCATTGGCAATCTCTTCGGCAAACTTAAGCCAAACCGCTACGTGGGAATCAGGGTGCCATGGACACTCAATTCCGAAACCGTCTGGCGAAAGACACATCGAGTGGCGGGATGGTTATGGGTGCCCAGCGGCATCGCGATCGCGGCCCTCAGCCTTATCGCGCCAACGACCGGCATGCGAAACATGACTGTGGCGTGGTTGGTCGTGATTTCGGCAGTTCCACTGTTCGTCGCCTGGCACGCTGCGCGCGAGGAGCGACAAACGAAGATCTCCGCACGTTGAGCCTGCGGCGTGTCTCTTTTAATCAGATGCCCAACGCGCGCAAAACATCATCTTTTGTTGCCGCGACCGGCTTAAGTTCCTCGAACTGCTTCATCGCGATATCCGGATCCTTCAATCCATGTCCGGTAACGGTGCAAACAATCCGGCTGTTCGGAGGAATCTTGTCCTTGAAATTGAACAGGCCGGCAATCGGCGCCGCGCTGGCCGGTTCCACAAAAATGCCTTCGTTAC
>DATENN010000063.1:0-3550 GCA_035275045.1 Pyrinomonadaceae bacterium | reverse complement strand
GGCAATTTGCAGCGCGGCGACGCTTTGTTTGAAATGAAAGATTTCCCAGAATGCCATTGCCAGGTTCAGCGCGCCAAGTCCCGTCACTGCACCTCGGACCCAACCGGATGCGACCACCGTCTGTAGTCCGTAGAACCCCGTCTTACGCGCTGCGTACAGCAGAAAATAATTATTACCCCAGTCGCTGAGGCCGAGCGTGCCTTGAGGAATCCACGGCAGCAGGGCCAGAACGATGCCGATCTCCATGCAAAGAATGATGTAGAAAATGACACTTAATTTAGCGGACATCTTAAATCGTGAACTTTGTACTTTGTACTTTGAAGTTGAATTTTGAATGTTGTCGAATTTACTTCTTCTTCTTTTTCCTTGACTGCAATCGTTCAAGTCGATCTGCCACATCGCGATAACCCACGTCCACTCCGTACACTTCCGTGAAAGCCGCGATCGCCCGCTGAATGTCGTCCATCTGTTCGTACGCTGAGCCCAATTCGTACTGCAGTGCTTTGTATTCTTCACTTCCGCGTCCGGGCACATCAAGCCCCTTCTTAAACCACAACACCGCGGCTTGCGGCAGCCCTTTCTGAACAAAGCAGTGGCCCAGCATGTTGCAGCATTGAAAATAGCGGTCCGTTTTGTCGCCCGGCGTTGTCAATCCGGCTGCGGCTTGAAATTCGCGAATCGCCTCGTCCAACAAGTCCATCTCTTTGTAAGCCGTGGCCATGTTGTAGTGCGTTTCAAAGTCCTCGGCCGTAGTCGCGTGTTCGCCTTCCGCTTCGACGCGAA
Source organism: Pyrinomonadaceae bacterium (assembly GCA_035275045.1). Taxonomy (GTDB): domain Bacteria; phylum Acidobacteriota; class Blastocatellia; order Pyrinomonadales; family Pyrinomonadaceae; genus PSRF01. The sequence continues at coordinate 2,767 of DATENN010000063.1, read as the reverse complement.
ACTCTTCAAAAATTTCGGCCAGGCCCGAGTCGATGCCGCGATTGATAGCCGAGGGCTGTGTTGGCGTCTGAACTGAAATGATTTCCGCAGGTTGCACGTCGTCATCAACAATGATCGCGGGCTCTGCTTCGGCAAAAGCAGCGACGTCCCGCTTAGTGCCAGCCGTATTCGCCCCGCTCAACTTCGCGCGCCGCGCATCAATCTCGGCGTGTGGTCCAAACTGGCGTTCGAGTAATTCAAGCGTGTCTAGCGCGATGTCCGAATAGCCCTGCGCGATATAAAAATCCACACTCTCAAGCTCCTGCGCAACCATCGCATGCTTGTCGGATCCCGCATCCTCAGCGCCTTCTTCGACCTCGGCTGCCCCATGAGTCAGGGTAAATTCCTGCGAGAACGGATCCGCGCTTGTCTGATTCGGTACCAGCACTGCGGCGTCGTCAGGCTCATTCAGATCCGCAAATGAAAGCGTGCCGGAACTGGGTTCCGCCACGGAGTTCCATTCGAATTCCGCTACTTCTTCAGTCGCTGTTTCCGTGGAATCAGAAACAAGGGCAAAGCCGTCAAAGACTGGTGATGGCTCGCCGGGCATTTCATCGGCGGCGAACGTCCCCACCGCATCATCGACCGCGCCACCAAGCGATTGCAGGCGCTCGGCATATTTTGACTCTTCAGGTGCTAGTCGCACGAGTTGAGTCAATGCATAACGCTCGTCTTCGACCAGGCCCGCTGCCTCCGCCGATTCCATTAACCGTTCAAGTACCGCCCGCAATTTTTCGGTGTCCCGTTGCCACCAATGAACTCGTGCTAATAAACGCAGCGCACCAATGTGTTCCGGGGCGCTGGCTAACACGGCGTTGATAAGTTCGATCAGATCAGCCTCTTCGCGACTCGCGAGCATCTTTTCAATAATGTCGTCGAGCACCCGAACTGCATCATCTTCCTGACCTAGTTTTAGATAAACACGCGCGACTTCAATGGAGCGTCGATAATTCGACGCATCGCTGGCAACTAACATCGCAACGGCGCGTTCAGCCCCGGCTGCGTCGTCGGCTGCAATGTATGCGTCAGCCAGCAGCGACGTAAGCCCGATGTCGTCGGGCGCGTCGGCAACGGCCTTCTCAAGAATTTCGGCCGCGTCTTCCGCCGTTCCCAGCGAGCTGGTTACGGAAAGCAAACCTCGCAGCAATGTTTTGTCGTGCGGCTTAAGTTCCAGAGCTCGCAGGTAAGCCGCGTGCGCATTCTCGAGATCACCATTTTCAAGCAAGCGGTTCGCCGCATCGCCGAATGCCTTCGCTGCCTCGTTGTCCATCCCTTCTTTCAGATAGCCTTCGGCAAGCTGCAAGCGAATGTTTGTGTTATGCGGATCGAGATCGGCAATGCGATCGAGAATTCCAAGCGCGTTTCGGGTATCGCCCGCGCGCGTGTAGGCGTCCGCGACAATCAAAAACTGCGCGCGCGCATCGACAATCAAGCCCTGCGCCGCGTAAAGTTCCGCGAGTTTGCGAGCAGTGGAAGGATCGCGAGGCTTTAGCTTCTCGATCTTTTTGTACATCGCGATCGCTTTAAGGCGGAATTCCTGTTCGCGATAGTGTTCAGCGATGCGCGAGAAGCATTTAATCGCCTCGTCTTTCTGGCCGGCACGAGCCAACAAATCACCCAGCATGTTGACAGCCGTAAGGTCATCGCCATCATGCTTGATGATTTGACGATACTCCTTGATGGCGGCGTTGATCTTTCCCTGGGAAAGATATTTCTCGGCCGCTTTAAGAACCTTAGCTTTTTCGAAAGCCATGAAGGATATTATGTACCACCGAATATGGGAGCAGAGTCAAACACAGGAAGGCAGCGGGAAGATCGCAGGACAATATCGTCGGCACTGTTTGATTACGACTCTTCAGGAATAAAGAGTCAGGTGCGTACGCTAACATGCTGAAAACAGGCTGTCAACGCTCGCCTTTTTGGAATTCCGAGGCTGGAGATGCGCATACTAACTCGCGCTTCGATTAGCCGTTCTCTGTCCCAATCGATTCGATATTTTGGACAGCCAAAACATTCCAATTAACAGTTCGACCTTCAGCGGCGAATGGATAACCACGTTCGGTAACCGAATCGCCACTGTGGGTCTACTGCTTTACTCCGTCTTCGCGCCGCATTCGATCGCAGGCGGGGAAATTTCGCTGGCCATTGCGGCGTCGGGTTGGCTCATCAGAACGGCGGCCAGCGGCAAGACCGGATTTCGCCACACCAAATTTGATCTCCCGATATTGCTGTTCTTTCTTTGGACCGCAATGTCGTCGTTTGTTTCCGAAGAACCGCGCATCAGCATCGCAAAGATTCAATCGACTTGCGTCATCTTCCTTTTCTACTTAACTCAGGTCATCGTTACGCGCCGAACCGCGATCTGGCTGGTTGCTGTAATGATTCTATCTGGAGCAGCAGGTACGGCTTACAGTCTCTATGACCTGGCGCGCGGACGCGGTGTGGTGGTGGAATCACTGACGGGCGATAGTCCACTGCGTGCAAATATTCTGCCCGGTGATGCAGTCTGGCGGGTGAATGGCAAGCGAGTGTACTCCGTGGCCGATGTTGACGCGGTCCTGAGAAACGCCGGCGCCGATTCATCAATCTCACTCAGCGTCATTTCTCATGGCGAGCATGTCGAACGGCGGGACATTCGGCTCAGCGAAGAAGCAAAGCGTTTACCTTCGCCATCCGGCATAACTGGAAATCAGGCAAGTCATCGATTTCGCGCTTCCGGATGGACCAG
>DATENN010000062.1:0-8407 GCA_035275045.1 Pyrinomonadaceae bacterium | reverse complement strand
TCTTGGCGTTTGTTAGTATTCATTCTTTTTCGTGCTCCTAAGAGAAATCAGGGTTGATGTTCCTCGCGCCAACGGCTTCGTCATCACGTGTTCGTGCCGCGCAGAGCGCGATATGTCTGGGCTGCCTTTTACAACAGGCGTGCCACGGTTCGGCGATTGGAAAACGCCCCGATTGCTTAGGTTTTTGCGAAATTTGCAACAGTGGGAAACGTTGGTGAGGGTTGACTGACAAATTGCGTCAGCCAGGCAATGACGGTTTTCGTCAAAGACGGAGAGTTTAGATCAGCTTTCGCCGGCGCTGGCGGCGAACTCTGACCCGTCATCATCCGCACGACGTCTGGGAGAAGGATCGGAAGACCGGCGTCGAGGAGTTGAATCGCCCTGACGTCGATCGTCGCGCATCTGTGCGGTTATTTCTCGGATGCCATGCTTGTCCAGCAGATGTCTAAGTGACCGCACCGAGAGCTTTAGAATGTCGGCCGCGCTCGTTTGATTACCCGCTGTTCTACGTAGCGCCTCAAGCACGTAAGTTTTTTCCAACTGGTCCAGGTGCGCAGTGAGGTCCACCCCGGCATCGGGAAATTCGAAATTCTCAGCTATTCGTTGCGGATTGTACTTCGTAATTTTTTCCGGAAGGCGTTCTGGTTGAATTGAATCGGTTTGCTCGAGCGCGACAGCACGCTCGATGGTGTGTTCCAGCTCGCGAACATTCCCGGGCCAATCGTAATTCTCGAGCAGCGTCATGGCGCTTTCGCTGATGGATAACTGCCGCCCGCTGTCGGCGCAGAATTTTTCCACAAAATGCTGCGCGAGTTCGCGTATATCATCAGCGCGCTCGCGCAACGCCGGCAACTCAATGGGGATAACCGAGATTCGATAATAAAGATCTTCGCGGAACGCGCCCTCCTTAACCATGGCCGAAAGATCGCGATTGGTCGCCGCTATAACCCGGGTGTCCACCGTTGTCTCGTCCGTAGCGCCCACCGGGCGCAGCTTTCGCTCCTGCAACACGCGCAACAGTTTGACTTGCATGGCGGGCGACATCTCGCCAATTTCGTCGAGAAAAATAGTTCCAGTATTCGCTGCCTCAAACAGACCTTTGCGATTTGTATTGGCGCCAGTGAACGAGCCTTTCACGTAGCCGAATAGTTCCGACTCGAGCAAGGTTTCAGTAAATGCGCCGCAGTTGATCGAGACGAACGGCTTCTCAGCGCGCGGACTCAAGTCATGGATGGCGCGTGCAACGAGTTCCTTACCGGTCCCTGACTCTCCTGTAACGAGGACAGTCGACGCCACCTGCGCGACCGTCTCAATCATTTGATACAGGGCCTGCATTTTAGGCGACCGGCCGATGATGTTGTTTAGTTTGCCGCGCGTGCGCTGCTCCTGGATTAGTACCTTGTTTTCTTCGAGCAGCGCTTGCTTCTCTTTGATGAGCGAAACTTTTTCTAAAGCTCGCGCGACCGTCTCGCGCAACACATCATTGTCAAACGGCTTCTGCACAAAATCATACGCGCCTAATAGGAAGGCTTCCCGAGCCGTGTCCACGTTCGCGAACGCCGTCATCATTACTACTTCGAGATCCGGAAAGAGTTGGCGAGCAGCTTTCAAGAGTTCAATGCCGCTCATGTCGGGCATTCGAACATCAGAGACTACGAGGTCCGCGCGCGTTTGAGACAAGAAATCCAATGCCTGCTTACCGTTTTCGGCGGCACGCACCGTATGTCCATCACGTTGGAAAAGATGAGTGAGGAATTGGCGCATTCCCAACTCGTCGTCAACAATTAGCAGATTTGCCATCGCAGTATTGTGAGTCTACTAATCCCTCTCGCTGGCCGGCAGTTCGATCGCGATCGTTGTTCCATGACCTTCACGACTGCGCACGTTGATTGTACCACCATGATCGCGAATGATTTGATAAACGATCGATAGACCGAGGCCGGTGCCGCCGGTCGTTGAAGAAAAAGGTTCGAAAAGGTGTTCAACTTGATCGGGCGTCATGCCGCGGCCAGTGTCCGAAAATGTGATTCTTAGACGCTGGTTCGAATTAGCCTCAACCGTCGCCCGCAGTTTTCCGCCTCCGGGCATCGCCTGAAGCGCGTTCCGCGAAAGATTCCAAAACACCTGTTGTAACTGCTCGGAATCCGCGTCGATCAAAAGAGGCGTGGCAGGAATTTCTTCTTCGATTGCATGTGCCGCGCTAATCTCGGCACTGTGCCTTAACAGTCTAAAAGTTTGTTCCAGCAGCTCTCCGACGTCGACTCTGGATTGAACAATGGAACGCGGCCTCGCGTAGCTCAAAAAATCACTGATGATCCGATTCAAGCGATCAGACTCGCGCAGAATGATCTCCATCAATTCGGTTTGCGACGAATCGCCGTGCATGTCAGCGCGCAGCATCTGGATCGAACCGCGCATCGCGGCGAGCGGATTTCTAATCTCGTGAGCAATGGAGGCAGCCATTCGCCCGATTGCGGCAAGCCGATCCTGGCGCCGCGAAGTTTCCTCGAGCGCGCGAATGTGGGTGAGGTCCTGAAAGCTAATGACCGTGCCGGTGGTCTGTCCAGCTTCTGAAAAGAGCGGCGCAATCGTGAACCCAAGTCGCAACCGTAGCCCATCTGCAGTCAAACAATCCGCCTCAAAGCGCGGCGCAGTTTGCGATGCGTGGATATCGAGCGAGCTCGCGATGATGTGTTTGATTTCTCCAAAAAAGATTGAGGCGTCCTGACCTCGAACGTCGCGCTCCTTATAACCGGTGATTTCTTCGGCGGCTCCGTTGAAAGTGTAAATGCGGCCATCCAGATCGGTAGTGACGACGCCGGATCGGATCGATTCGACTATTCTTTCGTGTAATGCGCGCAGGTTCGCGAGCGATTGCGTTGCCGCAATTAACCTCACGTCCGACCGGGTTTGTCGCTCAGCAAGACGCGCCGACAACAAGCCCACCACCAGAAACGCGACATCGAACAACCCGACCGTTTGAACAGTTTGAGAATTGCCGGCGTCGAGAAACCCCCGCGTTGGTTCGCCGTAGCCCGCCCGCAATGCTAGTGCGCTTGCGGTAAATGCGACTGCGCAGCCGACCGAGGCAATGATTGCGTCGCGTGGCCCAAGAAACAAACTCGAAATGGCAATGACGACGATGTAAAGCGCGATGTAAGGCGAATAGACGACGCCGGTTGTCCATATCAGCCAGGTGATTAAGACAATGTCTAGCGCGAACTGTAGTCGTGCCTGAAAAGAGTGCGTGCGGGAAATTCGATGAACAAGTGCGTAGACCGCTGTCAATGCGACGACAATCAAAAGCGCCGGGAGCATGCGCGCAGCCACTTTAGAAGCGTGCTCCTGGTTCCAGACCAGTCGCGCCGCAAATAGCATCAGCGCCACGCCCAGGCGTCCGGAGATTAGCCACCAAAGTTTCCGCGACAACGAATAAGTCTCTTCAGCGCCGTCAATCATTCGAACAGAAGCCTATCATATCGGCCGACCATCACTACTGAGCTTTTTAGCGAAATTCGTCGGCTAATTAGATACAAAAAAGGGAGACCCAATCGAGTCTCCCTTGAATAATCATGTGTTGCTTTGCTTAGTGACCCTGAGACAGTTTCCCGATAAGGGTAAACAGCGGCAAGTACATCGCAATAACAATCGATCCGATCGTCACACCGAGAAAACCAATCAGGATTGGTTCCATCAGGGTCAGCAGATTAGCAATGGCTGCATCAACTTCCTGTTCATAAAAGTCAGCAATCTTTCCGAGCATCGCATCGAGCGCGCCCGTTTGTTCGCCGATTCCGACCATCTGCGCCACCATGTGGGGAAATACATCGGTAGCCTTCAACGGGTCGACAAAGTTTTCACCGCGCTCTACACCGCTGCGAACGCTTGAGATTGCTTCCTCGATTATGACGTTGCCCGCAGTGCGCGCCGTGATGTCCAGCGATTGAAGAATCGGTACACCAGACGAAAGCAGCGTTGACAGAGTCCGTGAAAATCTTGCGACTGCGATCTTCCGGAAGATGTCGCCGAGAATTGGAATCTTCAGAACGATCTTGTCGACAGTGCGACGACCGCTGGTCGTTTTGTAGTAGAAGCGGAAGGCAATAGCGGACGCGATGATCGTCGCCAGGATGATTAGCCCACCCCAGCCGGCCAGAAAACTACTGATGCCGACCACGATGCGCGTCGGCAAGGGAAGACGTTCGCCTGGACCAAGCAATCCCAGGAAAATCTGTTGGAATTGCGGAATCACCACGACCATGATCACGGCCACTGCTGCGACTGCCAGTACAACCACAGCCGCCGGATAGATCATTGCCGAAATAACATCCCGCTTTAACTTAACAATCTTCTCAATAAACGTTGACAACCGCTGCAGAATTAAATCGAGAATACCGCCGGTCTCGCCGGCTTCCACCATGTTTGCGTACAGTTGATCAAACACTCGCGGGTGGCGGGCCATTGCCGCGGACAGCGTCGAACCTTCTTCAACATCCTGTCGCACCTGTAGCAGTATCTGCTGAAAATACTTGTTCTCCTGTTGCTGAGCCAAAATCTCTAGACACTGAACCAGCGGCAAACCAGCGTCAATCATCACTGAAAACTGGCGGGTGAAGACGGCAAGATCTTTGGCCTTCACCTTTTTGCGGCCACCAATTTTTGGGATGCCAATTTCGCGGCCCTTCTCCTTAACAGACGTAAGTGTAACTTGCTCTCGCCGCAAAATCTGGCGCAGCGCATCGCGGTTGTCGGCAACTCGTTCGCCAACAATTATCTCGTTAAGTTTGTTGCGGCCCTTGAATACGTAAGTAGGCATAGCGTTGAAGCTCCAGGAAAGTGAGTTTATCTGTTAACGGCCGGGCGCGTTCCGATGGGACGGGGCTGGGCGTAAGGGCTGGGATGCTTGGTGCCGTTGCCGGTATTCAAGCCCGCGCCACGTTCGATCAATTCTCTCAATTCATCGACATTCGACGAGCGTTGGAGCGCCGTATCCATCGAGATCATTCGTTTGTGATAAAGCGTTGCCAGCGACTGGTTGAAAGTCTGCATTCCGTATTTGTCCTGACCGGTCTGCATCATTGAGTAAATTTGGTGGACCTTGTCTTCGCGAATGAGATTTCGAATAGCGGCATTCGGAACAAGGATTTCGAGCGCCATCGCTCGTCCGCTTTTCTCAGCCCGAGGCAGCAGGGCCTGGCAAAGAATACCCTCAAGCACCAGCGAAAGTTGCGCACGGATTTGCGCCTGCTGGTCCGAAGGGAAAACGTCGATGATGCGGTTGATCGTCGACGCCGCCGAGTTTGTGTGCAATGTTGCGAGGGTGAGGTGGCCCGTCTCAGCGATGCGCAATGCTGATTCAATCGTTTCAAGGTCGCGCATTTCGCCGACCAGAACGATATCCGGATCCTGGCGCAGCGCTGTTCTAAGCGCGGCGGCGAATCCGTGCGTGTCCGCATTCACTTCGCGTTGATTCACCAGGCAGTTCTTGTGATTGTGAAGAAATTCAATCGGGTCCTCGATCGTCAAGATGTGTTCGCGCCGGTCGCGATTGATCTTGTCGATCATCGCAGCCAATGTCGTCGACTTGCCCGAGCCAGTCGGTCCCGTGACCAGGATGAGACCTCGTGGTTTCTCGCAAAGTTGTTTGACGATTGCTGGCAGTCCGAGATCTTCAAAGGCTTTTATCTCGTACGGAATTGCGCGGAACACTGCTCCCACTGCGCCGCGTTGATTGAATAAGTTGGCGCGAAAACGTGATAGGCCTTTGACGCCAAACGAGAAGTCCAGCTCAAGGTTCTCTTCAAACCGATGCTTCTGCGCGTCTGTCAGCACCGAGTAAGCAAGTTGCTTCGTGTCCGCCGCAGTCATCTCTCGATAACCCTCCAAGGGTCGAAGATGCCCGTCGACGCGTACCTGTGGCGCTGATCCAGTGGTGATGTGTAAATCCGAACCACCAAGTTCAGACAGTTTGCGCAGCAACTCGGAAAGTGAAATTTGGGGGGTTGACTCGTTCAATGCCATTAGGAAGGACTCCCAGAATTAGCGTTACTTGTTCGCCGTTTGGCCGTTTGCCTTGGCTCGCAACGTCGAAAGAAACGTTTCGCCTTCCGCGGCCAGTTGGTTCGCGTTGGCTAGTGGCGTATTAAGGCTCAGGCTATAAATTTTGCCGTCGATCTCAGCGAAGTAAAAGTTCCATGCTTTCTCCGGAGACCCCGCGTCGCCAGGTGTTTGCGCGACGACGACGAAGACGCGGGCGCCACTAACGTTGCGTTCATAATCGTTCACTACCCAACCACCAGCGTTGATCATTTTTTCAATGACGGTACGCCGTAGATCGGAGAAAGAGACGCCGGCGAGCATCGTTTTCTCTTCGCGTTTGGTGAGATACGCAGGATTTGGACGGCTGCGCGCGACTACCGAAAGACTTGCCTGGCTAGGCGCCGCCGACGGATTCACCGTCTTAAACTTTATCTCCCCGTTATTAGCAAGCACGGGCTTGTCCCAGCCTGCCGGCAGATTAGGCATGACTGTGACCGGCACAGTCGGATTGGCGGGCAGCGAAAAGTCCGAAGCGAGCGGCGAATTACGATGGGCCATCGTTACAGACTGGCGCATGCGTTGACGGGCGCGATGACGCCGCCACCATGCACGTGAATGCCGGCGATAACGACGATGGTGATTTGAAACATAGCTCTGGCGAATGCCGTGCGCGGTTGAACTTGCGAAAGGCAACATAACTCCAACCGAAATGAGCATCAGAAGTGAAAGCGTTACAGTGCGCAACATAAGTCTTCCTTCCTTCTACTAAGCGACCGTTTCTCGGACTACTTCCTCGAGAGTGGTCAAGCCGGCGCGTATTTTATGCAAACCCGACTCGCGTAGGGTGATCATGCCGTCCTCGATCGCTTTCTTACGTAATTCAAGCGATGAAGCACCAATCAGAATCAACTCGCGAATCTCGTCATTAACTTCCATAACTTCATAAAGCCCGATGCGTCCCTTGTAACCGGTGTTGTTGCAAGTCGAGCAACCTTTACCTTTGTACGTCTTAACAGTCTTTGCGTCTTCGGCTGAAAATCCGACTTCGATCAGCGCTTCGGGCGGTGTCGGATGTTCACGTTTGCAGTCTTTGCAAACGCGGCGAATCAGGCGTTGCGCCTGAATGAGGTTGACGCTGGTGGCGACCAGGAATGGTTCGATACCCATGTTCATGAGGCGTGAGATTGTGGAAGGCGCGTCGTTGGTGTGGAGAGTCGAGAGAACTAAGTGGCCGGTCAACGCAGCTTTGATAGCAATTTCAGCCGTTTCAAAGTCGCGGATTTCGCCCACCAGAATGATGTTCGGATCCTGGCGTAGGAAAGAACGGAGGGCGGCCGCAAAGTTCAGGCCGATCTGCTCCTTCATCTGAACCTGGTTGATTCCCATGAGGTTGAATTCAACCGGGTCTTCAGCGGTCATGATGTTGGTCTGCACCGTGTTTAGGGATTGCAGCGCCGAATAGAGTGTGTTGGTTTTACCGCTGCCTGTCGGACCCGTCACCAGCACCATGCCGTAAGGCTTCGAAATGTTCCGCTGAAACTTGACCAGCGATTCGGGTTCGAAACCGAGCTTGGTCATGTCAAGCATGAGGTTTTCTTTGTCCAGCAAACGCAGCACAACTTTTTCGCCGAACAACGTGGGTAGAGTCGATACGCGGAAATCAAGTTCTCGTGAGCGCGCATCAACTTTCACTTTGATTTTTATACGACCATCCTGCGGCAAGCGCTTTTCGGAGATGTCGAGCTTCGACATGATCTTGACTCGGGAAATCAGCGCGTCGCGCATCTTCAATGGTGGGCGCATGACGTCATACAAAACACCGTCAATGCGGAAACGAATGCGAAGTTCTTTTTCGTAAGGTTCGATGTGGATGTCAGAGGCTCCACGACGAAGTGCATCGACCAGCAATACGTTTACCAACCGGACAACCGGCGCGTCTTCACTGATACGGGAGAGCGTGGAGAGGTCTATCTCTTCGTTGTCTTCGAGGACCTCGACGTCTTCAGTGCGGTCCGTGTCAAAGTCGATGGTGTCGAGAGAAACGAGATCCGCGTGGGTGATGCCACCGTTTGCATTCTTAACATTCGCGGCATCGAAGACAACCTCATCAGCGCGAACCGCTGAAAGTTCGATTTCCTTCGAAGTTCCGTAGTACCGGGCGATCGCTTGTTGAATACTGGCTTCAGCTACAACGACGGGTTCGACGTTGAGGCCCGTCATGAACTTGACGTCATCCATCGCAAAGACGTTCGTTGGATCGACCATCGCGAGGGTCAAGCTGGCGCCAACTCGAGAGAGCGGTAGGACCGAGTATTTCTGCGCTACTTCCTGTGGGATGAGGTGAAGCACTTGTTCATCGATCTGGAAG
>DATENN010000061.1:0-6648 GCA_035275045.1 Pyrinomonadaceae bacterium | reverse complement strand
GCGGCGACGCCGGGCGGTAATTTTTCGGGCGGGCGATTCCGTTCGTGTCCGATTAGCAACAGCGCGCGCTGACCCACTTCCGCTGCCGCCTTCACAGAATCCCGATAAAAATCCCTCGCCACCCAAAATGCCGACGAGCCGAGCGTGAAAACGATCGGCGGCGGCCCCTCGTCAAGAAATTCCAATAAAGCGGGATCGACGTCGCGTTCTCCAAAGTAATCGCGCCGATCGTAAAACGGAAAACCGGTGACTAGCGTGTTCGGCGGCCAATCGGGCTGCGGCTTTGCCAGCAATCGCGAAAACAACGCTAACACCAACGTCGGTGAATGCTGACCCGCGAACAGCGGGTGCTCGCCCCGCTCCATGCCAAATTCAGTTCGGAGTTGGTAGATGGGTTCGACCGGCTTTTCAAATCTTCGCATAGCGATGTTGATGATCGCGCGCGTTAGTTTTGGACTCAGTTGAAACAAATGACGCAGCGACGGCATCTGCGGCGGTACCGGTGCATCGTACGCGGAAAATAATGAAACTGGGGACAGCACGCTTGAGATCCATGGCAATCCGAGCTGTCGGGCCACGATTGGGCCAACAAGCGGCAGCGGATGGGTCAACAGCAGATCGGCGTCTTTGGCAACTGCATAGAGATCGTCATAAACTTCTCGCGGATTTTGCGTGAACAACCTGATTACGCCTTCAGTTCCCTTCTGCTGGTGTATCAAATCTTCCGCCAGTTTCGTGAGGCTTTCCGGATCGTCGTGCGAGGGCATATCCGGTCGTACGGGTCGAAAGTCCAACCCAACCGCCTCCATCTTTTCGCGGTAGACTTCCGAAGTCGCGACGACGGGATGATGGCCGCGGCGTTTTAGTTCGAGGCCAATCGCGATGTAGGGATGGATGTCGCCGAACGAGCCGAAGGTGGAGAGGACGATTCTTTTTCCGCTGTTCATGAAAGCTGCCGGCTAATGTTTAATTTGAGGTCAGATCGCTGGTTGCTCTTAGTGATTGCACTTCGCCGGCATACAAGACTGAAATTTCTCCGCTGTCAGTTTCTACACGCAAAGCTCCGTCGCTTTCAAGTCCGCGAGTCGTCCCGACGAACACGCGATCAGATTCCGTGACGCGCACCCGCTTGCCCAGGGCATATGATGAACGGTTGGACCACGCCGTCACGATATCTGCACTACCGTTCGGCGACTGCAAAATTTCGTAGTATTCGGCAAACGATTTCAAGATAGCATTCAGAACCTGCTCAGAATTGGTCACACGCCCTGCGGCATCAGCAACGGAGGTAGCAGTGGCAGCCAACGTCACTGGAAAGGCCGCGTCTGTCAGATTAACTCCGATGCCGACAATACAAGCCCGGCCAAGTTCAGTATCAACAGTCTCTGCAAGGATGCCGCACAACTTTTTGTCGTTGTGCATCACGTCGTTCGGCCACTTAATATCAGTCTTAATTTTACCGGCGTCGTGCAGCGCATCCGCGACAGCCACCGCCGTGGCTAAGGAAATTAAGGGCCAGTGTTTTTGGTCCAATGCTGGTCGCAGCACAATACTTAAGTAGAGTCCCGCGTCTTTCGGAGAAACCCAGCTGCGTTCAAATCGTCCGCGACCGGCTGTCTGTTCCTTTGCTACGACGCAAAGACCTTCGCGCGCGCCCGCTATCGCCTGCCGCACGGCTTCCGTGTTCGTTGAGGGTAGTGAGTCAAACCGGAGAACAACGGGAGAAAAAGGTTTCATTGCGCTTCATTTAAGAGCAGCGTGATTGTAAGCTGTGCCGGCCTGCTTAACCAATGAAGTTAGCTGCGAAATTCTTAACGGCGCAACAAGAAATGGGCGAGATGAAAGCTAAATGAGTTTCGGTGGCAACATAGATTGGTTTCCCATTAAGTTGTCCTTCGCAGTTGCCAGCGCCGCGACATTGATTGCGCTGGTGGCAGGTAGCGCCCTGGCCTGGCTGCTGGCGCGCAAGCGTTTTCCCGGACGTAATATCATTGATTCCCTGATCACGTTACCGTTGGTGCTACCGCCGACCGTGCTTGGTTATTACCTGCTCGTGTTGTTGGGAACGCGGTCGGGCTTCGGTGCCTTTTTGTATCAGCATTTCGGCATTCGCCTGACGTTTACAGTCGGCGCCGCAATTATCGCTGCGACAATTCACGCCCTGCCGCTGGTTACCAAAAGTTTACGAGCTGCCTTCGAGAGCGTGGACACGCAGTTGGAAGCCGCAGCTCGAACGTTGGGTTTGGGAAGTGGGTTGATTTTCTTTCGCGTTACGTTACCGCTTGCTTCAAGAGGAGTGCTGGCGGCGACAGCGCTGGCCTTTGCTCGGGCGCTCGGAGACTTCGGTGTGACGATAATGATTGCAGGAAATATTCCAGGACGTACTCAAACTGCATCAGTGGCGATTTACGACGCAGTACAGGCGGGTCGAGACAACGAAGCGTTTACGCTGGCGGTCATTGTTTCCTTGATCGCGGTCGCGACGCTGTACGTTATTAACCGGTTTGGAAGATTGAGGTGGTAGGCGTATTGAGTGCTGAGGGCTGAGTGCTGAGGGCTGAGGGCTGACAGCGCGCTCACTCATTGCTCGCACTCATTACTCAGTACTTTATTATATGAATCCCTTGAACTTCGCTTCGCTTGAATTGTAGCCGGGAAAGATCGAATTCAGACTTGTCGATCCCAGGTGGCGCTTCGCCAGTTCACCAAAGACATCGCGAAAATCAGTAGTCAACGCCAGGTCGCGTCCTTCATACAACTGATCCGTCTTTAATCCTGGCCACTCGCCATAAACTTTGCCGCCGCGAACACTGTTTCCGACCACAAACATAGCGTTCGCATGGCCATGATCCGTTCCGCGATTGCCGTTTTCTTTAACCGTCCGTCCAAATTCCGACATCGTCAGAATGACCACGTCGTCCATGTGTTGGCCCAAATCAGCGTAAAGAGCATTGATGCCATTGCTGAACTGCTGCAGCAAGTTTCCAAGTTGGCCGCGCGCGCTTCCTTCGTTGACGTGCGTGTCCCAACCGCCAATATCTGTAAAAGCAATTTCCAAACCAACACCGGCTTTGATCAGTTGAGCAATTTGCAAAAGCGAATTGCCAAACGGTGTGCGCGGATACTGTGCGCCATTCTGCGGCGTGTACTGTGCGGGATTTACTCGTTTCAGGTAGTTGACAGCTTCAAATGTTTCTTTACCGGTGCCGCCTAAAACATCGTTGACGGTCTGATCATAGATAGCTTCAAAACCGCCCTGCACGCTTGCTGAATTCTGACCGGCGCGAATCGAGAAATCCGCCAGGTTTGAGATCGCGAGTGTAGAAGCGCGACCCTGCATTACGCGGGGAGTGGTTTGTGTCATTGAAACTGCGCGGAACAAACTGTTTTGCCGATCAGGTTGGCTCTGCAGGTAACGATTCAACCAGCCATCGGCTGTCGACTTGATACCGGGCGTTCCCGATTCCATGTAATCCTGGGCATCAAAATGCGAGCGAGTGTTGTCCGGCGAACCGGCAGCATGAACGATCGCTAAACGTTTTGAATCCCAAAGCGATTTGAAAGGCGCCAGCGACGGGTGTAGTCCAAAGAAGCCATCAAGATTGATTGCCGCTTCAATGTTGCCGTTCGAGGGTTTAGGAATCGCGATTGATGGCCGTAGGTCGTAATACGAACTCTCCCCAAACGGCACTACCATGTTCAACCCGTCCACTGCCCCGCGCTGAAAAATTGCAATCAGGGTCTTGCGGCGCCCGCCAGTTAGACGATCACGAGTCTGGCCCAGCACTGTGCGCTGCAGAAAAGAAGGGGCCGCGCTGGCTAATCCAAAGCTCGCGAGCGCCAATCCGCCGGACTTGATGAAAAACCTTCTATTCATACTCAACCTCGAAATCGTGAATCGTGAATCGTAAATCGTGAATTGGCGAATCGTGATCGGATCCTGTGCAGTTCCTCATTGATCCGTGATTAACCTCAAACTCCATTGACCGTGATCATCAACGATTCACGACGCTCACTGACGTTGGAACTCGGGCGAACCCAAAATCAATCCCACTGCTTTCGTCACCGGATCGGTAATATTTGCATCGGCTCGCGCCAACTGCTGTTGTCGTTGCGGACGCATACCCATCATCTGATTTTGGTCGGCCATTTCCGAACGCGCCATTGCCGCCGGAACGACCAGGGCAGATTGATCGTTAATTTGTTTCAGCAAGGTGGCTTTTGTTTTCGCCGACATATCTCCAGCGATGATCAATCCCAGAAAGCGATCCAGCATCCGCGATTTGTCATTAGCGGCTCCCTCGTCGCTCGCCAAAAACTGATTAAGGTTTACGCGCGTGCCGGGAATGCGATTGCTTGCCAGCGTCAAACCAAAATTCAGCCGTTCAAGCAGAGCGCCCGTGTTCACCCAGCTTTCAGCCGAATCTGAGTACCCATTCGGGGTCTGGAATCCATAAAGCGGTTCACCCATACGTGCAATCCACTGATGCAAACCAGGCCCTCCGTTTGTGTCGCCGCCCAACGTTCGTATGGCGCTGATGGCCAATTCGAACGGCCGCTTAATCTTTACCCGATAGGCATCCAGCGAATTAAATTCTGGGGAAAAGAAGATCGTTCGCAGGACTTCGCGAATGTCGCCATTACTTTTCGTGAAGGTAGCGGCAACGCGGTCCACCAGTGCCGGGGGCGGATTGTCACTAACGAAATGTCGCACCAGCTTCGCGGCTATGAACTTCGCTGTCGCCGGATGGTGCGCCAGAATATCGAGCACCATCAAGCCATCTTTAAACCCACCGCCCGCGGGAATCTTGTGACCAAGAACTATTTTTTCGCCATCGTCGTGTACGCGAGCATTAAAAAAGAACCGTCCGGCGTTCTCGCGCAACATGTCCGCGCGCGGGCCGTTCATCATGGCCTGTGCGGCCGCGCCGCCTCCGCGTGGCGCAAAAATGGTCCAGCCAGTAAAACAGCGCGCCACTTCCTGCACGTCTTTCTGCGTGTAGCCGCCGTCAACTCCCAATGTGTGCAGCTCCATTAATTCGCGCGCATAATTTTCATTTATACCGCGACGCGCCTGCTGTTGCGGACGTTGCTGTTGTGGATTGTTCGTCATGACAATCGGCCGATCAATTGGCGTCGGCCGTAGCGCAAGTGGTCCACGTTGTGCTTGTCTCTGATTCGCTGCGTTCGGACTCACGCTCTGAAAATTGTCGAGGTAAAACAACATCGCGGGGCTTTGCGCTGTCGCGAACAATAGGTCAGAAAACTTTCCCAGCGAGTTTGGACGAATAGTGTCGCGGTCGTATGAAACGAGTAACCAACGATCCGCGCCCTTACCCGCAAATACGTTGAAATGATTGGTCCAAAAATCCACCATCACTTCCTGCAACTGGCGCTCGCTGTAAACCGCCCGCAAGATTCGCGCTGACTGCAACTCGGCAGTTATTCGCTGCGGCAACTGCAACCCATTCTCCACATAGTATTCGCGCAACGCCTGGCGATACTTCTGATTGTCCATCGGGTTCGTATTCGCTTGTGCGACCGCCGCGTTGTTCGCCGCTGGCGAATCGGTACTCATGGCCGCCGTTGATTTGTTTTGCGCGTTCGTCCGGTCGTCCCGGGCCGCAGCTAATTCAGCCGGTAACTTTCCTCGCTGTTCGAGCTGGCGCAATAATTGGCCCGGTTGGGGAAACTTTTCGTACAGCTCGGCGGTAGTCATGTTAAGCGTCGTTAGATTTTTCAGCTTCGCCGCCAGCGCATCGTCGTTAATCTTTTCCGGATTCAACTGTTGATTGATGTACTGCTCGATGCCGATGGCCTTCACCCGTTCAACGTCGCCCGGTCTGGCGCCAAATCCCAGCCGATTCAACACGTGAAGAATCTGTTGATCGGTCTTCAGCGCCGTATTCGTTCGCGACTGGGCGTTGAGTGGTGTTGTCAGGCTGAATATCAACGCGGTAAGAGTCAAAAGGACCGCGAACAGTTCAAAGCTGCTCTTTATGTGTGAAAATCCAGGCTGATAGCGAGTCATGATTTTTTACCGTCGAGAAGAGAATTCGGGCTGTACTTCTACGTCCGCAAGGTTAGACGCGATACCCGCCCATAGAGTTGACAAATTTGGTTGTGGCCTAAAAATTTAAGCTTTGGAGTTCACGACGTTATAAAAGTACGACCGAATGAAAGTCAGGAACCGTTTGTGTTAACGCACTGGCCGCGGAAAGCTGACTGGTGATCTATTGCCTTGGGCATCAATCGCTCGCACACCGAAAAAATAGTTGTCCTTGGACATCTTTTGCATTGTGAAGGTGGTGACTTTGCCAACGGCGCGACTATTGGTCCAGACTGGAGATGTGGTCTCACGCCAGACAATCTCGTAGCCAGCCAGATCCGGTTCGTTATTCGCATCCCATTTCAACTCGGTATCATTGGTTAATTTTGCTGTGATGACTGCAACATTTTTCGGACGAGCCGGTGCCAACGCCAGTGCCGCCAAAGACGCCGCATTTATGCGCGCGACGTTCGCGATGAAATTAAAATCGTCATACTGTGGCAGATCGCCAAATTGCACGCCGTTTTCAATACGAACGTTTTGATGTTGATGTCGATAATCTTCGTTTGGTTCGGTGAAGCGAACTGCAGCAAAACCCC
>DATENN010000060.1:0-4226 GCA_035275045.1 Pyrinomonadaceae bacterium | reverse complement strand
TTTGGTGCAGCGACGTTGCAGACCGGGCGCGGCTTTCGCGATATTTTTACAGACGCGTCACGTAACTGTCCGCCCAACGTTGGCGACTTTTGCCAACCCGACGTCATTAATCCCAGCAAACCGCTTTACTCGCTGTTTGCGCAATTAAAGTTGGTGTTCTGAGTTCCTTCGGAACGCAGTTGAAAGGATAGGTTTCGTGACTCCCACCGATGAGTCGGTGGGCTATTTTCATATATCGGCTTCGCCGACTTTTGCAGCAAGGTTTAACAAGCGAAACTCCTTCGTGATTCGAACAAAACTCATATTTCTTTTCGCTTTGGCTGGTTTCGTCGTGCCGCTCCTTTGGTTTTCTCGCGGCGCGTCAGGAAGCCCAAACACAGATACCCACACCGCTATTCGGAATCGATCCGCCGTTTTTGTAAATCAAGCAGCCTCACCTTCTGCTCCGAAACTCGAGGGCTGTGTTTCCTGTCACGGGCAGATCGAGCCCATGCACAAATATGGAACCACCGAGACGCTCGAAAAAATCAAAGACGGCAAGGACGCAGTGGGATTGACATGCACCACATGTCACGGCGGCAATCCCGTCCCAACCAAGACGTCGAACGATCCGAAAGAAATCGAACGCGTTAAAAACGAAGCGCACGTTCGACCGCGCTTTCCCAACCTATGGAAGCGTGACGGTAAATACACCGGCGCCAACCCCGAACGTACGAACACGCTCCTTGCTCGTGAGAGTTGGGAGTTCGTTCGCTTTATCAATCCCGGCGATTTGCGAGTGGCCGCTAAGACCTGTGGCGGCGGCGCTTGTCATGATGTCGAATCGAAAAATGTCGCGCGTAGCATGATGACGCATGGAGCGATGCTTTGGGGCGCCGCGCTTTACAACAATGGCGGGTTTCCGCTGAAGGATGCCCGTTTTGGAGAAAGCTATAGCGAGTCAGGCGCGCCGCAAACGCTTATCCAGGATCCCAAACCGTCGCTCGCGGAAAAACAAAACAAGGGACTGCTCGACTTTTTAGATCCAATCCCGCGTTGGGAAATATCGCAGCCGGGCAATGTACTGCGCGTGTTCGAACGCGGCGGTAAGCGACGACTCGAGGTTGGCTTGCCCGACAAAGATGAAGATCCAGGCAAACCAGACAAAGGGTTAAGTGCGCGCGGTTTTGGTTCGGCGCAGCGCACGGATCCGGTTTATCTTGGATTACAAAAGACCCGCCTGCTTGATCCAACACTGAATTTTCTGGGCACGAACGACCACCCGGGCGACTATCGCTCGTCGGGCTGTTCTGCGTGTCACGTCATTTATGCGAACGATCGCGATCCTTCTCATTCAGCTTTTTATAGTGCGGCGGGAAACCTCGGCCGGTCGAAAACTTCCGACGCTAACATTTCGAAGAATGATTCAGGGCACCCAATCAAGCACCAGTTCACCAGTCAAATTCCAACGTCGCAGTGCATGGTTTGTCACATGCACCCGGGCACGAACATGGTAGCGACGTACCTGGGGATGACATGGTGGGACAATGAAAGCGATGGCGACAAAATGTATCCGTCGCAACAGCACAACCCTTCGCAGTCAGAGGAGCTGGAGAAACTCGACCGCAATCCTGAGGCTGCGAGTGTGCGCGGTCGCTGGTCCGATCTCGAATTTCTCGCGGGCACCGGCACTCCGGATTTCAACTCTCAATTAAAGAATACTCAGTTCGGCGATTTTCATGGTCACGGCTGGCTGTTTAGAAAAGTCTATAAACGCGATCGCAAGGGCAACTTACTCGACGCACAAGGTGCTGTAGTTGCCGCCAACGATCCCGATAAGTTTAAGAAAGCCGTTCACCTGAACGATATTCATCTCGACAAGGGGATGCACTGCGTCGACTGTCATTTTCGCCAGGACGCGCACGGCGACGGCAATCTTTACAACGAACCGCGCGCCGCTATTGAGATAGGTTGCGAAGATTGTCACGGTTCGATTCGCGCGCGCGCTACGTTATTCACATCCGGTCCGGCGGCCGCGACCGCAACAGGACAAGCCGCTGAACGAAGAAAGTCTGCGAATCAACCGCTCAGCGGTCAGGATTTGACGCGGCTGCGGGTGCGTGACGAAAGCGGCGCAAAGATTCCTTTATTCCAAAAGATCACGCGTGATCGAAAACGCAAAGACGAAAACGGCAAAGACGTCGATCTTAAAGCCGGCGATATCGTACAGAACTCGATGGTCGTGCCCGGTCGCTGGTGGCGCGTCATTCAAACGCTCGATACGATCACGCCGGGCGCGCGCGACTATAGCGAGAAGTCGCACTTTGCTAAAACGATTCGCAAAGACAATTCAACCTGGGGCAGCGTACCAGGAAATCAAAACGAGCTGGCCCATCGCGACAGCAATATGACCTGCGTTGCCTGTCATTCATCGTGGGTCACGAGTTGTTTTGGCTGTCACTTATCGATGCAGGCGAATAGCAAAATGCCGAACCGGCACAATGAAGGCGGCGACTCGCGCAACTTTACGCAGTACAACTTTCAAGTTTTGAGAGATGACGTTTTTATGTTGGGCCGTGATGGCACTGTAACCGGCAACCGCATCGCGCCCGTTAGATCGTCATCGGCGATACTTGTTAGTTCGCAAAATCAGAATCGCGAATGGATTTACTCGCAACAACAAACCACATCCGCCGAAGGTTTTGCCGGGCAAACTTTCAACACTCATATACCGCACACGGTCCGAGCCACTGAAACGAAGACGTGCAGCGATTGTCATGTCTCGGCGTCCAATGACAACAACGCCTGGCTGGCGCAATTGATGTTGCAGGGAACGAACTTCGTCAACTTCATGGGGCGTTATGTTTATGTCGCCGCAGACGAGGCGCTGGAAGTCGTCGTGGCCACTGAACAATCCGAACCGCAGGCAGTTTTTGGCAGCACTTTGCAGAAGATTGCGTACCCCGACAACTACGCGAAATTCGTCGCCGCAGGCAGTCAGTTAAAAACTGCCTACGAACATGTGGGCAATCCGCGCGTCCTCCAAGTGCAATTACGCGGCGAATACGCTTACGTCGCCGCCGGTGAGGGAGGCCTGCGCGTTTACGATGTCGCCCAAATCGATCAGAAAGGTTTTTCTGAACGCATTACGACAGCGCCGGTTTCGCGCTTTGGGCAAAAGTTTTGGGTTAAGACAAAATACGCGACCGCGGTCGCAGCGCCGACAACTCTTGCAGTCGACCCGGCGCGGTGGCGTTTGACGACAGACGGCTCAATGATCGATCCAGCCAGTGCTGCGAATCTCACAGGCAGTGCGCGCGACCAACTCGTGAACCAGGAACAGCCAATTCATTCGTTGTACGCTTATCTGTACGTCGTCGATAAATACGAAGGCTTGGTCGTCGTTAATGCAGCGACGTTGCTGGATGGGGATCCGCTGAACAATTACTTGAAGCGCGCGCTCGATCCGGCGAAGTTTCCCAACGGAGCATTCAATCCGGACGGTGCGCTGAACGATGCCAACAACATCACCATCGCCGGCGATTACGCTTACGTGACAACTTCGACGGCGCTCGTTGTGGTGAGCATCAATGATCCGTTAAACCCGCGTATCGTCAAAAAAATTGAGCTGAAGCACCCGCGCTCGGTTGCAATTCAGTTTCGTTATGGTTTTGTGGTCGATGATGAAGGCCTGAAGGTGATCGATGTGACGTTGCCTGAATCAGCGCATCTCGTTGCCAACGCAGTCGTCCCGCTTGCTGGCGCCCTCGATGTTTACGTCGCGCGTACTTACGCTTATGTTGCCGACGGTAAGGATGGAATTGCCATCATCGATGTAGAACAACCCGAGCGGCCTCGTCTCGATCAAGTTTTCACTGCGGAGGGCAAAATCAATGATGTGCACCAGGTAAAGATTGCGATGACGAATGCGAGCTTGTTTGCTTACGTGGCGGATGGGCGAAACGGTTTGCGAATCCTGCAACTAACGTCGCCCGAGACGATGCCTGAGTATGCGGGCTTCAGCCCGCGACCGCGTCCGGTTTTGATCGCGACCTTCAAAACCAGGGGCGAGGCACTGGCGGTTTCCAAGCCTCTCGATCGCGACCGCGCGGTGGATGAAAGCGGCAACCAAGTGTCAGTGTTCGGCCGTCGCGGGGCACGACCTTTTAATTTGGATGAGATTATGCGCATGTTGCGCACCAATGATGGGCAAGGGGATTGGTTTAAGGTGAGCGATAAGCCGGTTA
>DATENN010000059.1:0-3407 GCA_035275045.1 Pyrinomonadaceae bacterium | reverse complement strand
TTTATCGCGTGTGCTTGCCCGTTGTCTTTTTCACTTACCCAAAAAGCGATTTGATTTTGGTAACGCCGGATGATTTCAACGCTGCCGTCGGTGCTGCCCCCATCGATGACAATGTACTCAACCTGACCATAATCCTGTTGGAGAACGGACAAGATAGTTTGTTCGATGTACTGGGCTTGATTGTAAGAAGGAGTAATTATTGAAATCTTGGGTAACGTCAAACCTATGCCTCCGAGAGCCGGCGCGCCATGATTCGCGTGATAAGCGCTGAATCTTCCGCGGGGCTTGAGACTCGTTCCGAAATTTAATAGTAGGCGTTCGTTTCAACCAAGGCAACTTCACCGGCTGACTAATTCCGCCGCGATCCTGGGCCTTTCGTGGAAATGTTGGCGTCGTTGCCACGGTAGATGTTGTTGTTTGAAGTTCCAGTCTCGACAATGTTTTTCGAGATCGAACTAAAGTCGTAGAGGTTAGCAGGATCGCCCCAAAGCCGGTTGTTCAGAATCTGGTTAGATGAAGAGTCTTCAATCTTGATGGGATACGTTGAACCTGACCCGCAAGTCGACAGTTGATTCCCGATCACGGTTACGCCGCGGCTGCCTGCATCGAGCAGTACGCAGTAGATACCGCGGCGAAGAATGTTGTTTGAAATTACGGTGTTGGAAGCTGTTCGGGCGAGGATTAATCCCCCTGAGACATGGTTGTTCGGATCACTTAACTCTGCGCCATAGATCGTGTTTCGATCTACGAGCACGCCGGTAAAGGGATTCGCGCCGTTCGAGTTGTTGATCGCAATGCCGTGCAGGCCTTTAGCGCCGCTGTTATCGATAGGCGTCCTGCTCATGTCGATCGTATTACCGATGACCTTAATGTTTTGAATCCTGTCTCCGACGTTGGGCTCAATGTCGATAGGCACAACTCCGGGACCGCCTTCCTGGCCTGCGGCTTTTATGACATTGTCTACGACCGAAGAATCTACGGCATTAACGACCGCGATGTTCTGCGACGCCACCCCGGTTAACAAGTTTTTCGAGATAGTCACATTCTGTGCGTATTGCCCGAGCGCGGGCGAGCCCCCCATTTGAATTCCGATGGTCCTGGTGTTCTCGAGCCAATTGTTGCTCACCGTGCAATCGTGGCAATTACCCATAGCGACGGTTTGCGAAGACGAATCCCAACTGGGGCGAGCTCCGCGGAAATGACAACCGCTAACAGAAATATTTTTTGATGCAGTTCCATTCGGCGCATCCATAGATGTGCCGTTGTAAGAAGCGACAATCGTAAAGGGTTGCACGCCACCTGGACCAAGCGGTCCGGTCGACTCTTCAAGGACGGCATCCCACGAGCTACAAGTCAGCGATGAGTTGTCTTTCAATCTGATAACTACGCCCGGGTTGTTTGCCCGATAAACGCCTGAGACGACGCGCAAGGTGTGATTCGGCGAGATGACAATTGGAGTCGACACCGTGCCACCACCATCGAGACGTATCTCGCCTCGGTTTGCGCCGAGCTTGCTGTCACAGGCATTGACTTTGGCGCCTATATCACGCCCCGGCATTTGCGACGCAATGCAAACGGTTCCTTGCGGCAACGGCTCAACAAAAGCCGCCGAACGAACTTTTTCGTAACCTGCCGTACTCAAAACGGTCAACGCCGACAAGCAGAGAATTAATAAATAATAAAAAACAGGCCTAAATTTGCTCATATGACTCCAATCGAAGGCGATGAGTTTGTTCGCGCGCTTTCCCTTGCACAACCAGGGCCATGCGAGGCTGGCGGATAGTGTTGAAGGCAGGAAGGGAATTAAAGCCGGCTCGCGGCCATCGGACTTTGGCGGCGGAGCTCGTACCACTGGATGGTGCGGCGCAAGCCTTCTTCAAAGGGTGTCTGTGCTCGAAAGCCAAACTTTTCGAGAGCACGCGTTACATCCAGACGTCGCTTTGGCTGGCCATCGGGCCGATCCGTTTGCCAGCGAATCTCGCCGTCGAATCGCGTCAGATGCGCAATTAGATTTACCAACTCAGAAATCTTTATTTCGTTGCCGGTGCCGATGTTCACAGGCTCGCTTTCGTTATAACTAGCGGCGGCCCGCAGCACGCCGTCGGCGCAATCTTCGACGTACAGAAACTCTCTCGAGGCATTGCCGGTGCCCCAGGCTTCGACGAACGGTTTTCCCTCGTCACGCGCTTCGATACATTTCCGTATAAGAGCGGGAATAACATGTGACGTTTCCAAATCAAAATTATCGCCCGGACCGTAGAGATTCGCCGGCAGAAGAAAGATGCTGTTGAATCCATACTGCTGGCGGTAACTTTGCGATTGGACCAGCATCATTTTTTTTGCCAGACCATAAGGAGCGTTGGTTTCTTCGGGATAACCGTTCCAGAGATCGTCTTCCTTAAAAGGCGTCGGCGTATATTTCGGATATGCGCAAACGGTCCCCAGCGCGACGAATTTGGCAATGTTATGCAACCGGGCTTGCTCAATCAGCTGAACGCCCATCATCAAATTCTCGTAGAAGAACTTGCCCGGATTTTTCTCATTGGCGCCGATCCCGCCAACCACTGCGGCGAGATGAATAACCAGATCCGGTTTCGTGTCTGCGTACAAACGTTGTACGTCGCCTGCTTCCACCAGATCATATTCCGTACTGCGCGGCACAAAGACTTCAACGCCATCGCTTGCGCGCAAGCGCCCAACAATGAAGCGGCCCAGAAACCCTGCGCCGCCTGTTACTACAACTCTTTTGTATGGAAAATCTTGAGTCATCTACAATCTGAAAATTACATCGGGACGGACAAACCAGATGTTGATTCGGTATCGCCAAATATTTCGTGAGTGCTTTGGTTGATGGTGGCGATATCGGCGTCGACCATGATTTGCACCAACTCTTTGAAACTGACTTTCGGTTCCCAGCCGAGGTCCTGCTTCGCTTTCGCCGCGTCTCCAATCAGCAAATCGACTTCCGCCGGACGCAGGTATTTTGGGTCAAGCTCAACGTAATCACGCCAGTCGAGATTTACGTGCCCGAAAGCTTCGCCAAGAAATTCTCTGACCGAATGTGTTTCCCCGGTCGCGATCACATAATCCTCAGGTTTGTCCTGCTGCAACATGGTCCACATCGCTTCAACGTATTCCTTGGCATAACCCCAGTCGCGTTTAGCATCCAGGTTGCCAAGGTAAAGCTTCTTTTGCCGTCCCGCCTTTATGCGCGCGACTGCTCGAGTGATCTTACGCGTTACGAAAGTTTCACCACGCCGCGGCGATTCGTGGTTAAAAAGTATGCCGCAGCACGCGAACAGGTCGTACGACTCCCGATAATTTACAGTTGCCCAATGCGCATACACCTTCGCCACGCCGTACGGCGAGCGAGGATGAAACGGGGTGGTCTCTTGTTGCGGCACCTC
>DATENN010000058.1:0-5327 GCA_035275045.1 Pyrinomonadaceae bacterium | reverse complement strand
AGGCACGATCATTGCGGTCACTCATGATCGTTACTTCCTCGATAACGTTGCTGGTTGGATTCTTGAGCTGGATCGCGGCGCGGGTATTCCCTGGAAAGGGAATTACACGAGTTGGCTCGAGCAAAAACAGGAACGCCTGCGTCGCGAGGAGAAATCAGAGAGCGAGCGCCAGAAGACGTTAAAGCGCGAATTGGAATGGATTCGCATGTCTCCAAAGGCGCGACGTGCGAAAGGCAAGGCGCGCATTAACGCGTATGAGCAGTTGCTGGATCAATCGGCTGAAAAAAGGCGCGAAGATCTGGAGATTCACATTCCGCCCGGCCCACGGCTGGGCGATATCGTTATCGAGGCCGACCAGATCAGCAAAGCTTATGGCGACAAATTATTAGTCGACGACATGAATTTCAAACTGCCACCCGGTGGAATCGTGGGCGTCATCGGGCCGAACGGCGCGGGTAAAACCACGCTGTTCCGCATGATCGCGAAACAAGAGAATCCGGACAGCGGAACAATCAAAGTCGGCGAGACGGTTCTGTTGGCGTACGTCGATCAAAGCCGCACTCTCGATCCGGAAAAATCAATTTGGGAAGAGATTTCCGGCGGCACCGATCTTTTGCTATTGGGAAAACGTGAGGTCAACTCGCGCGCGTACGTGGGTCGCTTCAATTTTTCCGGTTCGGATCAGCAAAAGAAAGTTGGCATGCTGTCGGGCGGCGAACGCAACCGGGTTCATCTTGCCAAAATGCTCAAAGAAGGCGCGAACGTATTGCTTCTTGACGAGCCGACGAACGATTTAGACGTGAACACACTGCGGGCTTTGGAGGAAGCGCTGGAAAATTTTGCCGGGTGCGCGGTAGTCATTTCTCACGACCGCTGGTTTCTCGATCGTATTGCGACGCACATGTTGGCGTTTGAAGGCGATAGCAAGGTCGTCTGGTTCGAGGGCAACTATTCGGAATACGAAGAAGATCGGAAGAAGAGATTAGGGGTTGATGCTGAAGTGCCGCACCGGATTAAGTATCGACAACTGACACGATGACGCGCCTCGCACAAGATTCATCCACCCAAATTCGAGCCTGAGCGCCGTTTGTGAGAATAGAAATCGATAGGCTACTATCGGTCTCAGGTATTGGTATGCAAAATCATTTCAAGCGGATTACCGACAGCGAGACGTTGGACGCTCTGATCGACGGCTCAAAAGAGCGGCCGATCGTCATCTTCAAACACAGTTTGACTTGCCCAATCAGCGCCAGCGCCTACGATCAAATGTCGCGTCACGACGGCCAGGTCGCGCTAATTGAAGTTCAGAATTCACGTGGGTTGTCGGCCGCGATCGAAAATCGATTTGGCGTGCCGCACGAATCGCCTCAGGTGATTGTGTTGCGCAAAGGGCAAGTATTTTGGAACGCTTCGCATTTTAAAATAACTGCGGAGGCGGTTGCTGCGGCAGTGCTACAGGCGGCGCAAAGTAATGATTGAGGCAGCCGAACGACGCGGGCCGGCAATTGAGCCGCGCGAAATCAAACAGGAAGGCGACTCCGGGCTGCGCATCACGTGGGCCGACGACACGGTCTGCACCTATACCGCGGCAGAGCTTCGCCGGCATTGTCCTTGTGCGCAATGCGTTAATGAATGGACGGGGCAACGAATGTTGCAACCCGAATCAATCTCTGAAGAACTTACGATTGCTGACTTGAGCCTGGTGGGACGGTACGCGATCAATTTTCGCTGGAGCGACGGCCACGAAACCGGAATCTATAGTTTTCGATATTTGCGGCAACTCGGGGAACGGTAAAGCGGTTCGAAGTTCAAAGTTCAAAGTTCAAAGTTCCAAGACCCAAGACCATCTGTATTCAATGAACGAACAAGATTTCTTTAACGAAAAACAGGAACTGAAGAAAGCAATGTTCAGTTGTCCTCACTGTCGCGAGCGCATGGAGTATGAAGTGCGCTGGTTGCGACGTACCAAGAAACAACAATTGCCGCGTGGCGCCAACGAAATGGATCGGGCGCGCTTTCAAAAATCCCGCGATTACATGGTGCGTATCGACGATATGCTCGCCTGCAAAAACGTGCGCTGCCGCCGCCGTTTCGAAATCCCGATGTCACAGTCGGTTGTTTTCATCTAAAGATACTTGCCTTTGTTGTGTCGCAAAAATCTTTCTGATGACTGGACGAAGCGGAACGTGATTCGGCAACATCGCTCGCACATTTGAAAAACCCTTAACAAAGTCGCTCGAACAGGCGCTCGTCCCGTGGCCTTGAGCTTGCACTGAGCCGCCTCCCAATCGTTTTTCAAAAGGAACATTATGAGTGACATAAATGAATTTGCCGGTGCGAGCAAGACTAACACCTCGTTTCTATCGCCGCTGGAACGGCGCATCGCACCCTTCGTGTTGCCGCGAATCCCGCGCTGGCTGGAGACCTATCACCTGACAATGCTCACGCTGGTCTGGTCTTTACTCATTGTGTTGTTCAGTTTTCTGGCGTCGCGCGACCTGCGCTGGCTGTGGATGGTTTCAGTAATGATTTTTTTTCAGTATGTGACGGACTACTACGATGGCAAGGTTGGCAAGTTCCGAAACACCGGCCTCGTGCGTTGGGGCTATTACATGGATCACCTGCTGGACTTCTTTTTTCTTAGCTCGGTAATCATCGGTTACGCGTTCATCTTGCCGGAACGGTCGCGACTACAGTTATTGTTAATGCTGGCACTGTTTGCCGCTTACGACTTCAGCACATTTTTGGCGTTTGCGGCGACCGACAAGTTGCAAATCAGTTACCTGAAGTTCGGACCTACGGAATTTCGTTTGGCCCTGATTGTGATAAACGCGTTGCTGATTAAGTTTGGTACAAAACACATGATCAGCGGATTAAAGTGGGTCAACGCCGGCGCCGCCGTCGGCCTCGTGTTCTTAATCTACTCCACCCACAAAAAGATCTGGCAACTTGACATGAAGCAACGACAGGCGTCTGCGGTCACCCCCAAAACGCTCCCCATGGAAAAGCAATATCAGTCGCTTCCAAATACACTTTTCGAAACTCGTTGTTAATGCGCGGTCGTATTCGGCGTTCAGATAATCGTAGTGGGTTGAGGTAGGCAAAGCGGTATGGCGTGGCTTTTGCAGCGAACCGGACGCAAGTAACTAAAACGTACTCGTTCTTAGGGAAAGAAACGAAGAAAACAGGGAACTGGAATCGAAAAAAATCGTTTAATCAGACAGTTCCCTTTAGAAAACTTAGGTTAATTCACAAAATGTCTGAAAAGAAAGCCATCCGTATAGTCAAAAAGGAAGACCGGACGCGTCGCACCAAGCCCGCAGCCCGGAAAAATACGCCGCGAGATACTGCGCGCGATATCGTTCAAACCGTTACCAATTGGGTTAACGAAGTGCAGCAAAAGCGCCGCGTTGAAACCGCACACGCGATCAAAACTCTCCTGCCGAACACGCCGCGCACCAGCGAAGCTTAATAAAATTTTCGGCGTGTCTCCGAAACTCGCTGCCAGAGTTTTGGGTTGCGGTGCGAAAATATTGACAGGCTCAACCCTCATGTTTAGCATTCCGCAGATAACTTCCGCATAATTCAAATCTCACCATGGGGAGCGGGCTCAAATGCGCAAAAGAGCTTCTCGGAATCGCAAATCAAGTCAGGGCACGCGAATGATTTTTGACGCTATCAGAAAACCAGCGGCGCCTCCTGGCCACCCACTAACCAACGCGAAGCCGGACGAAAAAGCTAGGCCCGCGGGACGAAAAGCAAAGCACAAGCGCAAACCTGAGATCATCGTCGACACTGAAGACACAGTTTGACGCCGGCTAATTACGAAAGCTGTTCATGAGTGCAGAAGAAAACAACGCGCGTATTGCGCGCGAATTCATAACCGAAGCACGCCGCCTCCTGTCCGAGGAATACCTGCCCAAAATTGAAAGATCGGTTGAACGATTGACGGACGAGCAGATATGGTGGCGGCCTAACGAGCAATCCAACAGCATCGGAAATCTGATTCTGCATTTGTGTGGTAATGCACGGCAGTGGATCGTTAGCGGCTTAGGCGGAGAAAAGGACGAGCGGAAACGCGACACGGAATTTGCCGAACGCCGGATCTTGCCGCGGCAGCAATTATTGGCTCATTTGCGGGAATTGATCACCGACGTTGAAACGACGCTGACGAAATTTGATGCGGCGCGGTTGTCGGACGAATTTCTGATTCAGGGCACAAACACAACCGCGCTCGTGGCGATTCTGCATGTGACGGAACATTTCTCAATGCATACCGGTCAGATCATTCTACTGACAAAGATGCTGGCGCAGATCGATCTGCGCTTTTATGATTTCAAAAACGGCAAACCCGTTCACACCTGGGTTAAGGCATAAGTGACCGGTCCGAAGAGCGGCCCCTCTTTAAAAAACTGTCATTTCGTGCTTAATATATCTCGCTCGCTAAAATGCATCGTCTCAATTCCGGGAGGATTGTGCTGAATGACTTATGTGGTTGCCGAACCTTGCGTCAATTGTCGTTACACCGATTGCGCTTTAGTTTGTCCGGTGGAAGCATTTCATCTCGACGATGACATGCTGCACATCAATCCCGAAACCTGCATCGACTGTGATGCCTGTGTACCGGAGTGTCCGGTTGAGGCCATCTTCGCCGAGGCGAATGTTCCGCCTGAGTGGGCGCATTTCACGCAGATGAATGCAGACAAAGCGTTGAGTGGTTTACCGACAATCACCGCGCGATTGGATCCGCTTTGCGAACCCGTCTCCCATTAAGCAAATGAAGAAACGCACCAGGCGTCTACTCGGCGGATTTGCAGTCGCCGCCGGAGCGGTGGGCGCCGCGGGAGCATTTATCAGCAAGAAGAAAAAGCTAAAGGGCAAACAAGGTGGTCCCAAGCCGGACGTCTGGGCGCGTCCCGGAATGACCGTCACCTTTCGTGCTGAATTGATGCCCGGACGCGAAAGGGAAGAAAGAACAGCTCGGGTAAAGGAATTATTGCCTAGCGGTCGAGTGACTCTGTTTGAAATTTCAGGTGAGCACGCGCAACGTGAGTTCGAAGCGATTCAATAGACCAGACAATTACCAAACGTAATCCCGCCCTGGTTCCATCACACCCAAACCCTTAATCCTTAGCGCCTTCAATTCGTCTATTACCGTTTGGCGATACGAAGGCTTGATGTGCACTGCCAGAATGTCGAGTCCATTGTGACTTAATTTATTTAGTTCTTTGCCGAGTGAAGCGGGCGTGAAATGCCGAGTAACCTCGGCGAGTTGGGCCATGGAATCGGGAAACGACGCCTCAATCAGAATTGCGTCCATGTGGGGC
>DATENN010000057.1:0-2659 GCA_035275045.1 Pyrinomonadaceae bacterium | reverse complement strand
TATCGACAGTAGTTTGAAAGCCGCGAGCGCCGCCGGAATTCCTGTCATTGTTTGCGGAGAGATGGCTTCTACTCCGGCTTACGCGACATTGCTGGTGGGACTTGGCGCGACCGACCTGAGCATGACACCGAGCGCCATTCCACGAGTGCGGCGAACATTGGCCGGCATCGACTCAGCCGCGACGAAGGGAATCGCGGCAGAATGTCTCAATTGCGCAACCGCGGACGAGGTGGAAGACCTTGTGCGCAAGCGTTTTAGCGCGTTGTGGTATGATTTGTTCCCTGCGGCATCCCTGCCGCCTCCGAGGCCAACCAACTAGCCTCGAAACCCTCCAGGAAATTCCAACCTCTTTACCGAAAACCTCCGGGTTCATCAAGAAACCGACCACTTTTGAGCGTTTACTAATACTACGGCGCGATTCTGCCGTGGCCGATTCGTTGTCAAAAGAACAAACCGGGAAAAGCAATGAAATACAAAATACTGTTCGCCACTCTCCTGACCGTAACTTTCGCATGCGCCGCGAATGCGCAGGGTCAGACAGTCACGACCGACGTGGCCGCAAATTCGGATTCAAACAGTTCTGCTCCTGCTTCGACGAGAGCACGCGTTTCAAAGTCCATCGCGAACTCGGCCAAAGCTGCCGAACGCTCACCTGTGCTCCAGGCGCACGCGTCAAACGACCTGAGCAAGCCGGCCGATGGCTCACGTTTACGACGCGCGAGCGAAGTTACAAATGGGAATCAACCGGCCCCCGCAGTCGCGGCAACGCCGACGATGCTGCCGCCGGTTGCCCTTGCCTCCGCCCAGGTTTATCGAGTTGGAACGCAGGACGTTTTGGACATTCAACTTGCTGGTAATCCATCCCGCGAGTCTACGCTTTTTACGGTCATGCCCAACGGACTCCTGGAATATCCGTTGGCAGGTGGGGCCATAACAGCCGCTGGGCTGACCACAAACGAAATCGCTTCTCTATTGCGGCAACGCATCAAGTTTATTGAGAACCCGACGGTGAAAGTTACTGTCCGTGATTATGCGAGCCATTT
Source organism: Pyrinomonadaceae bacterium (assembly GCA_035275045.1). GTDB lineage: Bacteria > Acidobacteriota > Blastocatellia > Pyrinomonadales > Pyrinomonadaceae > PSRF01. The sequence goes on along the minus strand of DATENN010000057.1, from coordinate 1,616 downwards.
TGTCACCATCAATGGATTTGTTTCTTCGCCTGGGAAAAAAGTCCTGCGGCGAGAAGCGATTCCGCTTTATGCCTTGTTGGCCGAATCATTGGTATTGCCGGAAGCGGCGCGCGCAACTATCACACGACAGGGCAGGCCGACGATCGTTGCTGATTTAAAAGATCCGAATCATACAGCGACTCTGATCGTAGCCGGCGACGTGATCAAAGTTTCAGGTGTGCCCGCGGCTCCGACAGAGTTTTTCTACATCGGCGGCGCTATTAACTCGCCCGGACAAAAGCCGTTTCATGCAGGCATCACCTTGACGCAAGCGTTACTTGCAAGCGGTGGAACGAGCACAAAGGCTGCGGACACAATTCGCGTTTCGCGCTTAGGTGCCAATGGACGTTTGATCGCTGAAGAATACAGCCTGCGGAAGGTCCAGGGTGGCAGGATCGCTGATCCGGTGTTGCAAAAAGGCGATCGGATTGAAGTTTATTCGGTTAACTAATTGAAAGTTTTTGGAGTGCAGCCGACTTGTTAGCGCTTTGGCCCAGGTTCGAGCCAGACGAGGATGGTGAAAGCGCTGACAACTCAGCGCACTCCAAAAACTTACGCCCTGGCCCTATAATGCGCATTCTCGATGCGCGTCCCCTCCAGCAAACTAATTCACGCACTAATCGGAAAGTCGATAGCTGAGGCTCTGTTAGTCGGAGCCTTAGCTGTTTTCGCTTTCGCCAATCTCTTTCCGCCGCACTTCCACGGTTGGCACGAAATCAATGAGCGCTCGATAACTGGTTGGGCTGTCGACAGCTCGCGTCCGTGGAAGCGTGTCGACGTTCAACTGTTCATCGACGGAAGATTCTTTGCGGCCGCTGTCGCCAGTGAGTCGCGCCCCGACGTAGTTGCCGCTGGATGGGCGCGCGATGAGTGGCATGGATACTCGTTCCCAATCGACTCGCTTTCGCCGGGTTATCACGAAGCCAATGTTTACGTTCTGCACGGCGGCTTCGCCGGCAAACGCAAATCATTGCAGATGATCGGTGAATCACGACTGTTCAAAGTGGGCGCTTCAGGAAACCTGACGAAGGAGAGTGCGCGTTAAGTGTCTGCAGAAGCTCGGAACATCATGACGAAACTCGATGATCAGAAGATCGCATTGTGGGAAATCGCTTCTGTCGTCACCTCGGGACTGATCGCGCAGTGGGTGGTACTGGCATTCGTCGGCGGAGCGAAAGTGATACTGGCGATTCCCGTTGGGTTGGCGATCGCGTTCGTGATCTTTTCACAAATCGAGCGACGGGAAAGGCTGAAAGATATCGGCTTGAGATTGGATAATTTTCTTGCTACGTGTTGGATGCTGCTGTTACCGACAATCGCCGCGGTTCTACTGATCACGGCCTTCAGTTGGCTTGTAAACTACGCTGTCTTCACCGCGCCGTGGAGAAATCGCTTTCTAACATTGCCGCTTTGGGCACTATTTCAACAGTTCGTTCTCAATGGATTTATCAATCGCCGCGCGCAAACTGCACTTGGACGTGGAACCAGGAGTGTTTTACTGGTTGGCGCTGTTTTCGGGTTGTTGCATCTGCCAAACCTGTTGTTGGCTTTAGTGACTTTCGTAGGTGGCTTAATCT
>DATENN010000056.1:0-2897 GCA_035275045.1 Pyrinomonadaceae bacterium | reverse complement strand
TTGGCGAGTTAGGATCCGAGTCATAGCGGCGCACGAGAGCGCGCAGGATACCGCGAACGTTGACGCCATAATGCTCGAAGAACGATCGATCTTCAGTAACGACTATCGCTTTTACTAATTGAGGCGGCAGATCATTGAAACCGATCACCTTTCGCTTTGAGCGATCGCGTCCGGTAACCGAACTGATCAATTGCGGCTCAAGCCAGGCTTTGTCCATGCGCGCATTCGTATCGAGTTCCGACAATCCCGCGATAGCCTTGCCAGTCCGCGCAAACTGGACCCGCACGCGCTGGAATTGACGTTGTCCGTCGACTACAGTGTTATCGCTTGGTTCAATTTCCACCGCGCCATTGTTCACGGCATAGCGGCCGCGCGCCTTGTCTGCCTGCTGGCCCTTTTCTACATAACCGTCGCTTTTTAGAAACTCTAACAACTGGTCCTGGCTGAGTGCCTGACCCACATGAAGCTGTTTCGGCGCCGCGTAAATTCCGGCCGAACGCGTGAAAACCTCGCCGTTGAGAAGGTTGTCTATTCGCCGTGAGAAGATGGACCAGTAGTAAATCAAGAAGCCGAGCACGATGACTGTGATCCCGGCAACCGGGATTAAGACCACCGGACTCAGGACTACCCTTCGCAGCCTTTTGCCAAAGCTCGGAGCTGGTTGCGCATACGAGACTATTCGCGACTGGTCGCGAGAACTTTTCACCGGTTTGGATCCGGGCGGTTTTCCTTCAGGTGGGTATCGTACGGGCATAGACAGGCGATAGACCGGTCTGGTCCACTCTTGTTCGACTAGGTCAGTCGTCCATCATCGTGGTTGAATGCTAACCTCTCGCACACGGTGTGTCCACTTCATTGACACCTCGTACTTCTTTCGTTAACGTCCAAAATCAACACTCTTTGGATGCGATTGCCAGCTTATGAGTCTACCGGTAATGCGAAGCCGTGCGCTTGCAGGCAACTATCGCAGCCTGTTGGTTGGGATCCTGGCAGTTGTCGTGGCGATAGCTTTTGGCACTGTCGGCTTTCATCTGATCGAAGGGTGGTCGATACTTGATAGCCTGTATGCCGCCGCGCAGACCGTCACCACCGTTGGTTATGGCGACCTAACGCCGGCGACGCGACCAGGGCGGTTATTTGCAACGCTATTCATGCTGTTCGCCGTCGGCGTTGTGCTTTACGCGCTGACCGCAATGGTTCACGGAATCGTTAAGTCTGAGTTGCTGGCTACGTTTGGTGAGCGGCGTCAATCCAGAAAGTTAAGCAAGTTGAGAAACCATTACATTGTGTGCGGCGCCGGCCGAGTTGGATCGAACCTGGTGCGCGCATTGATCAGCGGCAACGAAGAATTTGTAGTCATCGAACGAGACCCGCAGCGCATTGCCGAATTAACCGCGATGGGCGTGACTGCAATTGCCCGTGATGCAACGTTGGAAGAAACCTTGCGCGAAGCAGGCGTCGGCGTTGCTAAAGGCCTGGCGGCGTGTTTACCCGATGATGCGGATAACGTGTACGTCGCTTTGACGGCGCGCGATTTGAATCCGAACTTGCACATCGTTGCGCGCGCTGCCGAAGAGCAAGCCGAAGCGAAACTGTTGCGCGCCGGCGCCAATCGAGTGGTAGCGCCAACCATTATCGGCGGTCACCGGTTGGCCATCGCTTTAACGAAGCCTGCGGTTGATGACTTCATCGGTTCGATCACGGCCAATAAGTTAGAGCTGGCCTTCGAAGAGGTCCGCGTCGATGAACGATCGGAGCTCGTGGGCAGAAAACTCAGCGAGACCAGTATTCGTTCAGAACTCGATATCGTAATTGTCAGCATTCGGCGCGCGACCGGCGAAATGCTTTTCAATCCCAGCGCCGATGCGGCCATTCAATCCGGCGATATCTTGATCGCAATCGGCCATGGCGAGGCGCTGATAAAACTAAATTCTCTGGCCGGCAACCTCGCGAACACGCTTGCTTAAATGAAAGTTCTGGTTACAGGCGGCAGCGGCTACCTTGGTACTCATGTCTGCCGCTTTTTTAACGCCGATAATTTTTCTCGCCGCGTTGGGCACGATGTGCTTGACGAAGAAGACGTCAAGGTGGTGGCGGAATATGATGCCGTAATTCACCTGGCGGCCCATCTCGACAAGGATCCAGCCGCCGCTGAGCTATGTTTTCAGACTAACGCCAGCGGGACCGCAAATGTAATCAAGCACCTCCGGCCGAATGCCGCATTTATCTACGCATCAACACGGGACGTTTACGGCAATCATCCGAACACCTACATGACTGTTCCCGAGACTTGCTCAACCGAGTACACCGGTCAAAGTGCGCTCGAATGGTCCAAGCTGATCGGCGAACGCTACGTCGAATACTATGCGAAAGCGCGTGGTGTGCGTGCTTGCATTTTCCGCATGTCCACCGTGTATGCGCGCGCCTCGGAAGGCAACGAATCTGTTTTCGTTACACACTACGTGGAATCGATAAAACGACGCGCGCCCATCCACTTGCCGTTGCAGGGCGCGGTCATTCGCGACATCCTTCATGTAGAAGATTTCTGTCGTGCCTGCGAAGCGTTCATTGATTCGGCACAACCATCGGGTCTGTATAATCTAGGTGGCGGCGCGCGCAATTCGATGACGCTGCGTGAGCTGGTCCAGACGATCAGCAGGCTTATCGATATCGAACCGCACATCGTTGAACAATCTGCGCTACCGCCGAATACGCCAGTCCGCTATGTGACTGACCTTTCGCGAATTGAGGAACAGTTAGGCTGGCAACCAAAGATCGGTATTGAGGAAGGATTGCGCAGCCTGTTTTAGACGATCTGCGACGCTGAGATGAAAGTAAGCGCGCTTCAAAATATCAATCGCATCGTGGTGCGTGGCACTACGTGGGTTGGCGACGCA
>DATENN010000055.1:0-8471 GCA_035275045.1 Pyrinomonadaceae bacterium | reverse complement strand
CATCGATCGTGCCAACGACGACGCTGGCGCCGTAGCGTTTCGCCAGCTCAATCACTTTTTTGAAGCGCGGGACGCCGTCTTCATAATTGGTGGAATTAAGAATGCACTTACCGCCGGCGTGCTGTAGGCCGGCTTCCATCTTCTGCCATTCGGTCGAATCGAACATCAGCGGAATCTTGATGTTTGTCGCCAGACGTGAGGCAAGCTCGTGCATGTCGGCTTCACCGTTACGACCAACAAAGTCGACATTCACGTCTAGTACGTGCGCACCTTCGCGTTCCTGCTCTTTCGCGAGCGAAACCAAGCCGTCCCAGTCCTCCGCGTTAAGCAGATCGCGCATCTTTTTCGACCCGCTGGCATTCACGCGCTCGCCTACTATGAGGAACGAAGTGTCCTGGCGATAGGGTTGTTGAATAAAATTGGACGAGGCAGCGGGCAGTCGTTCGTGCTTCCGGCGCACAGGCGAAATACCTTGCACTGCATCGACGACCGCCTTCAGATGTGCGGGAGTCGTCCCGCAACAGCCGCCAACAATATTTACGCCGAGGTCGCGCGCGAAGTGCGTAAGATCCGCAGCGAAGGATTCGGGCGTCTCCTTATAATGAGCGTGCCCGCCAACATTTTCAGGAATGCCGGCATTAGGAATGACTGAAACCGGGAGCGGAGCGTTCTGACAAAGATAGCGAACGTTCTCGCTCATCTGTTTTGGACCAGTCGCACAGTTCATTCCGATCACATCAATCGGGAATGGTTCCAACGCCGTCAATGCTGCGCCGATTTCCGTCCCCATCAACATGGTGCCGAACGCTTCGATGGTAACCTGGGCGATCACAGGCACGCGGCGCTTAATTTCTTCAAAGTACTGAAAGATCGCGGCGAGCGCGGATTTCGTTTGCAACAGGTCCTGACAAGTCTCGACGATCAGAAGATCGGCGCCACCATCGACCAGGCCGCGCACTTGATCGTAATAGGACTGCTTCATGTCAAGAAAGGAAATGTGCCCGAGCGACGGCAGTTTGGTAGTTGGGCCCATCGAACCAGCGACCCAGCGCGGTTTTTCTTTCGTCGAAAAATCAGACGCGACACGCTTGGCAATCTGCGCAGACTTCAAATTCAATTCATATGCCTTCTCGGCAATATCGTATTCAGCAAGCACGATCGAGGTGGCGCCGAAAGTATCTGTCTCGACAACGTCGCAACCTACCTCAAGAAAGCCGGCATGAACTTTTTCGACGGCCTCGGGTTTTGTGATGACAAGGTACTCGTTGCAACCATCCAGACCACCGAAATCGTCGGCGGTTAGATTTTGCACCTGAATGTTAGTCCCCATCGCGCCATCAAAGACGACGATGCGTTCTCTTAATGTGTCGAGAAAATCGGGCATTTAAATCGTGAATAGTAAATCGTAAACGGTTAAAGCCGTCAGATCGGGAAACGCTGTTACGAAAAAAGCCCCGCGCCAAACAACGCGGGGCTTGTAAAAGCCGTTATCAGTCTGGTTCAGAGACTCGCCGAGCTGTTTAGCCGATTGTTTTACGTGGCCGCAAGTCGCCTTAACTCACCACGTTGGTCCGGCGCTCATTGAAACATCGGGCCGGTGCGCTGTCAAGCCGCACGAATTGAGCTTTGAATCCGTTGGTTGAAATTTCCATTTCCCATTTGCCGGAATAGCCTTTACCATTTCGGACAATGCGACGCGCCATCTACCCCGGCTCTTTCGACCCAGTTACGAACGGACACCTGGACATCATCGAGCGCGGCTGCAAACTGTTCGACGAAATCATCGTGGGGATTCTGGTCCACCCGGAAAAACAACCGTTCTTCACCATCGATGAACGCCGCGAAATGCTTTCGCAGGTCTTACAAAAAATCAATCGCGGCTCATGCAAAGTTCGCGTCGATGACTTTCAGGGATTGCTGGTTCAGTATGCCGTTGCACAACAGGCCAACGCGATCGTTCGCGGCATTCGCGCAATTTCAGACTATGAGTACGAATTGCAGATGGCGTTGATGAACCGGCGTCTCGAGCCGTCGATTGAGACCGTTTTCATGATGCCCGCGGAAACCTATTCGTATGTCAGCTCTCGGCTCGTAAAAGAAGTTTTCCAGTTGGGGGGCGCCCTCGATGGTCTGATTCCCGCTGTTGTCGAGGCGCGGATGAAAGAAAAAGTGGGCGGCCGAAAATAGTTTGCTGATGACCAAGCCTGTCGCATCAATGTTTCCAATTTCCGAAAACGTCGCAAAGATGCAAGCGTCGTCAACCTTGGCGGCGATGCAAGCCGCCGAAGCTTTGCGCGCGCAGGGTGTAAGTGTGGTGGACTTCGGGGCGGGCGAACCGGATTTTGATACGCCCGATAACATCAAGCAGGCTGCAACTCGAGCAATGTCGCTCGGCCGCACTAAATACACACCGACCGCCGGTACGCGCGAATTGCAGGAAGCAATCATCAACTTTTATGAGCGCGAGTTTGGTGCGAATTACGAACGCAAGGAAGTGATGGCGACGTCCGGAGGCAAGCAAGCGATCTTTAATGCTGTTGTCACCCTCGTGAACCCCGGCGACGAAGTGCTCATGGCGAGGCCTTACTGGGTGACCTTTCCCGAGATTGTGACTTTCGCGGGCGCCACGCCGGTTGTGATCGACACGGAAGACACTGGCTTCCTGCTCACCGCGAAACAAGTTGAAAAGGCTATCACGCCGCGAACGAAATTGATCATTCTTAATTCGCCAAGCAATCCGTCGGGACGTGTCATCCCTCCGGCTGAATTCGAAAAGATCATGGAGGTGCTGTTAACGCATGGCGTCTATGTAGTTTCCGATGAGTGTTACCTGCGCTTTGTTTATCCGCCGGGCGAAGTGTTTAGCGCGGCTAGCTTACGGGAAGAATTAAAGCAGCGATTGTGCATTGCAGGTTCGTTTTCCAAAACCTATGCAATGACAGGCTGGCGTGTCGGTTACGCGCTAGCGCCGGCAGCATGGACCAGCGCGATGCTAAAAGTCCAGGGACATTCAACCAGTAACGCGAACTCGATTGCACAAAGCGCTGCAGTAGAGGCTTTGAATGGACCACAGGAATCTGTCGCCGCGATGTTGAGCGAATACACCGCGCGCCGTGCCTGGCTGCTTGACGCGTTGAAGAGCATTCCGAAACTCGGTTGTGCAGAACCTGAAGGCGCCTTCTACATCTTCCCTGATGTGCGAAAATGTTTGAACGATCAGCTGCGCTCCTCGGCAGAGTTTGCGGCGCGATTACTGGAAGAGGAACAAACAGTGGTTACGGACGGCGCGGGGTTCGGCGCAGACGGTTTCATACGCATCTCTTACGCAACTTCGATGGAACAGTTGCGCGAAGGAGTCACGCGCATAAAGCGTTTTGTCGAGCGCTTGGGATAAGAGCGAGCAGACCTCGGTCTGTGTTTTCGAATACAGACTGAGGTCTGTGCTGCATAAAAAAAGCGGCGACTGTTTCCAGTCGCCGCTTTTTTATTTACTTACCTCAACCTTAATAAAGGTTGAAGTTGTATTCAAGTTGGATGTACATCGAAACCGGATGTCCATCCTTCGTTGCGGGGACAAACTTTATCTGACGCGCCGCAGCGATCGCCCGTTCAGTTAAGCCAAACGGTAATCCCTGACGCGCCGTAATATTTGTCACTTGCCCACCAGAGGTGAACACCGCGCGCAATACTACGGTTCCCGTGATCTGGTTCTTACGCGCCTCTTCCGTGTACTGCGGTTCAGGTTTCGATAAAACACGCGCTTTGGATGTCACGTCCTTACCGCCGTAGATCCGGCTTGGATCATACCCGCCGCCGGGGCCGCCGGGGCCGCCACCACCTTCGTGATAATCACCGCCACCGATGTTTCCGCCGCGGCCGGGGCCGATACCGCCGCCTTCACCTGGACCGATACCGCCGCCTCGACCGGTTCCAATACCATTGCCGGTGCCAGGACCTGAAGAAGGATCGGTGCTCTTCGATTTGAAGTCACCATACGGCAGCACACGGGCGTCAGGTGGAACGAGCAAAGGATCAGCAACCACCGTTGCCGCTACCGGAAGGGACGGATTCTTAATTGCCGGTGGATGCGGATCTGGCGCAACTACCTGCGGAACAGTCAGCGATGCCTGCGGCGTCTTACCGAATGAAGCGGGCTTCTGTTCTTCACGACCACCGCCGCCACCGCCGCCAGGCTTCTCCTGTTTAGGCTTGCTTCCGCCGCCGTTTCCTTTGTTCAAACCGGCAGTACCTTCGTCCGGTGTCGGTTGTTCATTTGGAATATCAAATATCTGATCAACGACAAGCTCATCGGATGCCCGCTGGTTCTGCGCTTCCACTCGTTTCTGCCACGAGTTGAAAAGCACCCCGCCACCGATCAGCAACAAGAAGACAGAGAACGCGGCGATCATGCCGGCTAACGCATTGTTCGAGTCGGCGTTCGGAGCTCCCAGCACCGCGCCGCTCTGACTCTTCTTCAGCCAGGTTATGAAAATCGTGGCGAGGATCACCGCGGCCACTAACCCAAAGCCTACAAAGCCGGTCTTCGAAATGCCGCCTGACTGAGAACGATCAAGCACTCGAACAACACCGACGAGCCCGACCATTGCCAACAGCGCGACGCCGAGTCCGATCATCACGTAGCGATTAGCGAAAAACTTACCCGCCATCTGGCCATAGCCGACAAAAGTTCGCTTGGTGAAACCGAACGGATCACGCTTGAACTCGGGCCAGGTCAACTGGTACTCATGGGCTACGTCCGACAGCTCTTTTGCGAGTCTGCCAACCAAGCCGGCGTCATCCATCATCGTTAAATGGAATTCACCGCGTTGCAGACCGGCCGCGGCAGCAGAACCTGCCAGTGCCGGCGTCGGCATGCGCTCGCTAAATGAAGCACGGGGGCCGGCGCTCACAACCTTCTGTTCAGGTTCAACGACAGGCGCTGTAAGCGGCGTGCCGTCAACTGGGCAGAAACTAAATTTGTCAGCGAATTCTTCCCGGCAAGTTGAACAAAACTTCATTGCACGTACCTCTTTTTGGCTTAGGGGGAGCAGTACTGAATTTAGAGCCGCATCCGCGCCGCTAAACTCCTTATAATAACTGTTTGCGACTCGCTGATCGAGTTCTTTTGAAGGCTCTGGAGCAATCCAGCGATCCAGCAAATTCTTCAATTCATCTTCCGAGATAAAATTCTCTCCCGGTTCAATGCTGCTCATTTAAGCCTTCTCCAAAGTAACAATTTCCCTGCTGCTATTCAAATAACCCGTTAACGACTTTCGTAAGCTGGTACGGGCCCGATATAAACGCGATTTGACGGTCCCGACATCGGTATTGACGACGTTTGCAATTTCGCTGAGCGAGCTGCCTTGATATTCAAAAAGCACTAACGCTTCGCGCTGCAGCACAGGCAATGCTGCCACAGCTTCGGCTACGACCACGGATAACTCGTTATCAAGAACTTTTCGTAATGGTGCATGTTCAGCTACTACAAACTCGTCATGGTCGAAATCTTCCAAAGGTAATTCGCGGTCGAACGTTCGGAGCTGTTTCAACCACAAGTTCCGCGTCGCTCCGAACAGATAAGTGCGTAAACTCCCGCGTTCCGGATTGAAGGCCTGAACCCTCTTTATCAAACTCAGAAAGCAGTCGTGCGTCAGGTCCTCGGCGCTCGCGACATTTCCTGACAAACGATAGGCGAACCTAAAAACCGGCCCGCAGTGGCGTTCATACAACTCCTGAAAAGCGGTCCCATCGCCTTTCCCTGCCCTCTCGAGCAAACGTTCGTCTGTTTCCTTCTCTTGCAATCGCTGCTCGATTCTGCAGGAATCGCTTCCTACTAGTATTACCGGCAATCAATAAAAAGATACGGCCAGGACTGGCATTTTTGCTGGGATTAACCCGCGATTTTTCAAATATCCAACTGAGAAACTATGGATAGCGGATACGCTTACGGTTCGCGGCGCCAGCTGATTGCAATCAAACCAAGGCGTTTGATGCACTTAGGTAGCAAACGGTTGACGCCAAAATACGTGGCAACTAAGATGTTTTTTGCCTCCCATAGCGGTCAAAATCCCGGATCAAGTGACGGTTGTTCGGTCGTTATCTATGAGTCGTTCGATATTAAGAGCCATCACCCATACGATATTGCCCCTGCTTTTGTTGGCTAACACCATCAAGGGTCAGTCACTTGAGACGCCCGAACGCTTTCAGCTGTTGAACGGCTTAAAGGTGGTCTTGCTCTCAAAACCTAATGATCCGGACGTAATTCTCAAGCTTCGCATTCACAGTGGTGCCGCTTTCGACCTCGCCGGGAAGGCGGGTACCGTCGCACTTCTGGGCGATTTGCTCTTTCCGGACCCTTCAACGCACGAATACTTCAGTGACGAATTAAACGGCCGGTTAAACGTGGTCACCGATTACGACTCCCTCACTATTACTCTTCAAGGGCGCGCACAAGGCTTTGAACGAATCGTCGAAATGTTACGAACCGCCGTGGTTACGCCTCAATTGACCCAGGAAAACATCGATAAAGCGCGCGACGGTAGACTGAAGATCATCAAGGAGACCGGCATTTCGCCGGCAATCGTTGCCGATCGGACCATTGCCACCAGATTGTTTGGCGATTTTCCTTACGGCCGGCCCTACGGCGGTACAGCGGAGTCTCTTGAACGCATCACCCGTCCTGACTTGATGATTACGCGGGAACGCTTTTTAAATCCCAACAACGCCACGCTGGTTATCATCGGCGGAGTGCAGAAGGCTCGAGCCACCAGAGCGTTGCGACAACTGTTAGGCGTGTGGCGAAAAAGCGAGGCTGTGGCGCCGTCTTCATTTCAGCAGCCTGCCCCAGCCGATGCCCGCATCCTGATCTTCAACGCACCAAGCGACCAGAGTGCCGAGGTTCGGGTCGCTGTGCGCGGACTGGCGCATGGAGATCCCGACTTCCTGTCCGCTTCATTGATAGCCTCGATAGCGCGAAGACGTTGGGAAACCGCACTCCCAGATCTTTCACGTACCCAGACGTTTGTCCGGCACGACGGATTTACTTTGCCCGGCATTTTCGCAATGGGCGCGTCTGTGGATAACTTGTTAGCGGCAAAGGCTCTGACAACCGCCCAACAGACGATCAAGTCATTGACAGAAGCACTTTTCACAGACACAGAGTTGGAGCGCGCGAGGAACGAAGTCCGGGATGCACTGGTCAAACAATTGAGCACCAATGACGGCTTGGCCAACTCTTGGTTGGATTCCGATACTTATTCTATTCCCAGCGGCAGCGATCAATTAGCGGCACTACGAGCCATATCGCCTACTGATTTGCGACGCACTGCAAACAGACTCTTTTGGAACGTGCCAATTGCCATTGCGGTCGTGGGCAATTCAGAAGCCTTGAAAGCGCAGCTCGATCATGTTGGGAAGTTGGAAGTGATCGGTGAAGTAACTACTCCAGTTAAATTACAACCGCAACCGTCGTCAACTCCCAAACCTGAGTAATCACAAATCATTCGCAATCTACCCGCAACCAAATCGACAGCAACATTAGTTTAACTGTGCCTGACGAAAGCGCGACGAGAAACGAGCAAGCGCAACGCGTCCGAGAGATGTTCTCCGGCATCGCTGCTCGCTACGATCTTTTAAACCATCTGCTTTCTGCGAATGTGGATCGTTACTGGCGACGCCTGGTAGTAAAAAGAGTCGTCACGGCGATTCCGCGCTCTGGTGGGCGAGTGCTGGACGTTGCATGCGGAACCGGCGACTTGTCGCTTGCTTTGCGAGACAAAAGGGTTTCCGTTGTCGGGCTTGATTTCTGCCGGCCGATGTTGGACCGCGCTGCCGAAAAGTCTAACACCAGCGACAAACCGATTCCCTATATCGAAGGTGATGCCCTTGAGCTTCCCTTCGCCGACGGTTCTTTCGACGCGGTCACGATCGCTTTCGGCTTGCGCAACGTGACCGGTATTGAAGACGGGCTTAAGGAGTTGTTTCGAATTCTCCGTCCCGGTGGTAGTGCGCTGGTCCTCGAATTTTCGAAACCCCGGTCTTTTTTTATGGGCACCGTTTTTCGCGTTTACTGCCAAAAGCTCTTGCCCTTAATCGGTGGCTCGTTGAGCGGGTGCAGAAGCGCTTATGAATACCTTCCGGATTCCGTAACGCGCTTTCCAGATCAGGAATCGCTTAAGGCCTTGATGGAAAAAATCGGCTTTCAAAATGTTCGTTACGAGAACTTAACCGGAGGCATTGCGGCCCTTCATATAGGCCAGCGGTTTTGATGAAATTTTTTTAGCGACTCAACGAACGTTAGTTGCTGCAACATTGGTGGCGAGAGCGTTAGTTCTCGCAACCACTAGAGCGTAGCCTGGAGGAACTCCTGGCGAGAGCGCGGTTGTCGGGGCCACGCACTCATTTCGGTTTCCTCACAGGCTACGTTCTTATTTATGCCTTCCGCAATCTCCGTTTCCCGCTGTGCTATCATC
>DATENN010000054.1:0-2121 GCA_035275045.1 Pyrinomonadaceae bacterium | reverse complement strand
AGTTGATAACTGATGTCGGCCGGCGAGCTAAACCCCCAACTCAGTTTGATGGTGCGAAGGGGATCCATTGGGAGAAATCTCGACCCCACTCGGGGGATTATCAATCGCCGCTCGCACTGGAGGCAGCCGCCTGAAACTCACTCTTCTATCGCGCCCCCGATATCGCGAAGGTGCCGCCGAAACGTGTAAGTGGAATCGGCGCTACGCTGCTGCAAATACGTCGAAAACTTCAACTGCTGGCGGAGCGTTTCACCGGATTGGATGCGTCGCGCCTGTTCGCGTTCCGTTTTCCAAATCGCGTGCGCAGTCGCCAATAACTGATCAACCCCTTCGGCTGCGACAAAAACACAGCCGTCGTCGTCCGCAAACACCAGGTCTGTGTTTTTGACGTCAAATTCACCTACTCGCGCGCAAAAAAGCGCATCCTTTCCGCGCGGATCGAGCCTTTGTGGTCCCGAGGGACACGACCCGTAACTAAAAACTGGTAGCCCTATCTGTCGGAGTTCCGGCGTATCACGGTGAACGCCCCACACGATCATGCCAGCAAGATCAGCGGCTTGTGCTTCCAGAGCGGTGAGATCGCCGATGCAGCCTTCGTCCGTCCTTCCGCCGTTATCGATCACCAAGACATCGCCGGATGCGGCATTTTCCATTGCTTCGAGAAACACGTCGACACTGCCGAAATGTTGTGCCGGCACGACCTTTCCAGCCAGCCGACTGCCTTCGATTACGGAATGAAGTCCGGCCGGCGCCACCGATAGTACCCTCCTCAAGCGCAGAGCTGCGTCCGCCAGCAGCGGTGTGGAGAGTTCAGCGAACTTTTGCCGCAACTCGTGATTATTCATTGCAAATTCAGGTGGGACGATCTCAAAACTTCGTTGCCACAAAATATCACTTGGCCTTTCGGACAACAAATCGTCGCCATGGAATGTTTTTTGATAAATCGTTATCACTTGTCCGGATGGTTTATGCCGCGCATGGTTGGGCGATGACGCGGGCAGCACGCTTGTCTTACTTCTTTATCCTGGCGGTGATCGTGTTGGCCGCGCTTTCCCATCTGGCCACACCGTTGGTCACCGTGCTGTTCGCCTATTTCGCGTTGCGTAAGCTGAGCTTTGGCAAGCGCAAATGGCTCTCCATCACCCTGTTTGTCATCGTTGTTTTGGCCACGCTTTATGGCGTTGGTTACCTCATTAGACAGGCGCTCATTGCTCTGCCGAAAATCGCGTCGGAATCGATCCCGCTTCTTATCGCCTACGCCCAGCAACACGGTATCGAGCTGCCTTTTACCGATTTGGAAAGCCTGAAGGCCACCACCATGGATGCGCTGAGAGATGAATTTCTTTTCGTCGGAAACTTCGCTCGAGCCGGAACTAAACAGCTCGTATTCATTTTGATCGGTATTGTAGTAGCCGTCAGCCTCTTTCTAAATCCTCGCGTCGAAACATACGAAGCTAATCCCAGGAAACCGAACCTGTTCACGGCTCTGACCGACGAAATCAGAAACAGGTTCCAGTTGTTCTATAACAGCTTCGAAACTGTGATGGGTGCGCAAATCGTAATTTCAGCCATAAACACGCTTCTGACCGCTGTGTTCGTCACCGCCATATCACTTAAGCACGGAACCGTCGTTATTGGCCTTACGTTCTTGTGCGGATTGCTGCCAATCGTTGGGAACCTGATCAGCAACTCTATTATCGTCGGAATTGCCCTGACCATCTCACCGCAACGGGCCATCGCTGCGCTGATCTTTCTCGTCCTGCTGCATAAGTTTGAATATTTTTTGAACAGCAAGATTATCGGCGACCGCATCAAAAATCCGGTTTGGCTGACTTTGCTCGCACTGGTGATCGGTGAACGTGTAATGGGAATTCCGGGAATGATCTTGGCGCCGGTCGTTTTGCACTACATCAAGGTTGAAATGTCATTGCTGCCGCCGCCGGACGAACCTGTCCCGACGCAACCAGGGCTGTAAGTTGTTCCGTTAAGCGGGCGGAATCAGTATTCACTCAAATCTCTTCCTGGATTCCTGCTTTCCTGATTCACATCATCATTCGGCCAGCACGGCCGTACCTACAGCCCCCATACTGTAGCGGCGGTCTGGCAGTAGCCGGATCTAAT
>DATENN010000053.1:0-11335 GCA_035275045.1 Pyrinomonadaceae bacterium | reverse complement strand
GTCTTTGCAGCCGAGCTGAAAAAACTACGAATTCCTTTTTACGAAATGAAGCCAGGGGAAACTATTTCGTTCCGGGGCAGACAGTTGGTGCGGAAGTGATTGCGCGATTTGAAAACGCAAGAAGACACAAATTCAGAACCCGGAGCGCAGCGACCGGGTATGAGACTCTGCGAGGAATGCGAAGTCAGTACCGTGCGGTAGCGGGTGTCATTTATCAAAGCTGGGCGTAGCGCGGTCAAGTCCAAAATGACATATGAGAAATCTCAAATGAGAAATGGAAAATGATCAGACGCCCGCTAAAGATGTGTTTGGCCTGCAACAGAACTCCGGCAGCGCGGTGGAACCGACCTTAACGATGACGACCAGCTATGCGTTGACGAGTTTTGAGGTGCAATACTGGGATGGCAGTAGTTGGGCCACAGTTTCGGGTGGCAGCGTAAGTGGCAATGACAAGGTGTGGAAGAAGTTCAGCTTCAGTTCGCTCACTACCAACAAGATCAGAGTGAACGTGACCAGCGTGTCAGGCGACAACCACACACAGGTGGTGGAGGTTGAAGCCTGGGGACCGGCAACAGAATCCGGTTCTTCCTCTGCTGCCAATATCAACTATCTGGTTACGGATCAACTCGGCACGCCGCGCATGATCTTCGATCAAAGCGGTTCTCTCGCAGCGACCAAGAGACATGATTACGCACCATTTGGCGAAGAGCTCTTTGACGGCGCGCGCACCACTGCGATGGGCTACGCAGCGAACGACACCACCCGGCAACAGTTCACGAGTAAAGAACGGGATAACGAAACGGGACTCGATTACTTCGGGGCCAGATACTTCGCTTCGACACAAGGGAGGTTCACCTCAGTCGATCCTGCTCGCATCAAGCTAAAGCAACTGCTTGATCCGCAAGATCTCAATCGCTATTCGTATGTTGCTAACAATCCACTGGCGTTTGTCGACCCGGATGGCGAAGAGAAGATCAAAATCATCATCAGGTCATTCATTCCAGACAAGACCACGTGGGGTGGTTATCACGGCGATGGGCACAAAGTCGGTGAAAAGATCAAAGCGAAAGACGGTTTCCGCATTCGACAAACGATGATTGTAGAGACTAGTCCTTCTCGAAATCGCGGCAGTGTTATTGTCGGCAGTCAAAATGAAACTGGGGTTAGTGTGGGTCCGAACTACAACCCAAGGGTTCCTGTGCCGGCGGGGACAACTGGGGCCGCCCAAGCTACGTGCGACACCTGCCAAATGACGGCAGTGCGTACTGAGAACAAGGGAGTATCAGTAAACTTCAGCGCTAATGAATCGAACCCGCTAGCTCCACCTGGAAGCAGCATCTCGTACAACCTAAACGTGACGGTGGATCCGAGCAATGCGCAGGGTCCGAACGGGGTTGTCGTAACACTGGACGGGCAACACACAAAGTTCCCAGCCTTTGATGTTACTGTGGAGCGCATGGACGTGCAGAACAATACTCCAGTGACCGTTTATGGTTATGATCCCAATAACAACGGAAGCACCCCGTTATCGCTTCTGCCTGGCGCTCCAAAGCAGCAGGTCACGGAAGCACAAACACTGACCACAATCCCTGAGAAGAAAAAAAAGGAAAACCAGTGATGAAGTTAAGCGTCGTTATGATCCTGTCGATTGGGTTGTCAGGGTTGGGAGTCTCGGGACTGCTCAACTGTGGGCAATCGAGAGGTGAGGAATCAGCAGATACCGATACGGTTAAAGTGATTTTTGTTGAGTTGGAACGCCGTGAGGGTTCCATACAGAGTCAGGGACTTAACGGAGTCGAGTTGACGCAGGACGAGATAAATAGTCTAGCTTCCCAGAACGTAAGAGGCGTTCTGAAAGTTGTAGGCGCTTCACTGCACGGCTCACGACAGAATCCCAAACCCAGGCGGCTAGTGATCGTCATGCAACACCAAATTGATGGGCCAGTGGAGTTGCGGCAACCGAGTAAGTCGAATGCCATCTACTTGCAGGCGGGTGACGAATGGAAACTGCTGCCATCGGGCACTCCCACAAGTGACAGAAAAATCCGTCTCGAAATAAACCAAGACTACAAAAATCAAACAATGTATTGGTTCCAGTTGCCGGACGGCTCAATGCAGGGTAAGACTGCATTCAGTTGGTAAGGACAATCGATCACTGGCTAGCCTTGTCTGCTTTGCTCATACTGAGAGACGTACGCCGAGACCGAACTGACGATGTGTTCCTGCTGACGGCGCGGGGGGCTTTGAGACGCGATCGAAGACCTCACGCACCTTGCCGGCCTGCCTGCCGTTACTTTTAGCCGCCTTTCTCCTGAACGGCTTTTCATCACCGGCAAACCTTTGTGGGTCACAGCCTATGGCGTAGGTCACTAAGTGGGAGCTGACTACTTCAGGGGTAAGCTTGGCGACGGGGTGCAAAAGACTTACGCGAGTGAGCACCACGAGCCACGAGCTGGAACCGCGGGGCGATCATCAACTACTACAGCAACAACTGCTGGGGCATGTGCGGCGGGTCAAACAGCACGACGGCAATGACGGACAACAATGGGAACCTGAAGAAGCAAGAAATGTTCATTCCCAACACAGCAGTAAACATCTATGCGACTCCGAAACATAATTAATGCGTGTCTTACGCTTACGATCTTACTCACCGCGCCTTTGACGACGATAGCGGATGGTGTAATCGTCGGGGGCACACTTGTGGGCAGTATGGTTTTCGTAGATCAGCAGGAGACGACGCACCTAGGTGATGCCTCAAACGCAGTCGTTGACCTCAAACACGCTAAACGACAATTGTCGGTTTTGTCGGATCGGAATGGTGATTTCATAAGAAAGCTTCCTAGGGGAAAGTATTGCTTACACTCCGCGCGCGATGCCGGAGGCAGATCATTAGTGTTTTCGCCACATCAGCATAAATGCTTTCAAATTCGATCGGGTAAACCTACTCGTTTTGATGTTATGTTCGTCAAGATGTAAGCGCCCTGTACCGGTCGGCCCGGTCGCCTACAGCCAAAACCCATTTGCAGATCAGCCTTTCCACTCATCGAGCGATGGCTACAGCCGTATAGTGGAGTTGGAAGCGTGGACACCGGGCAGTGGCAGTTCATCAAGCGGCGGCACACATTGGCTGGTTAGCGATCAACTGGGCACACCGCGAATAGTGTTTGATCAAAGCGGTTCGCTCCCAACCACCAAGCGTCACGACTATGCCACCGTTTGGCGAAGAACTCTTCAACGGCGCCCGCACCACCACCATGGGCTACGCCGCCAACGACACCACGCGGCAACAGTTCACCAGTAAAGAACGCGATAATGAAACGGGGCTGGATTATTTCGGCGCGAGGTTCTACGCGAGTGCCGAGGGCCGATTCACTGGAGCAGATCCTTACGACATAAACTTCGAACGGCAGCAAACTGATGATCCGCAGGAAGCAAAGTCGCTGTTTACTGCCTATTTAGGTCAACCCCAACACTGGAACCGTTATGCTTACGCGCTAAACAATCCTCTGAAGTACGTCGATCCGGATGGGTTGTATGAGTACGGGGCGGAGCTTTTGGGTAAGAAGATCCAGGTTCACATTGATGATTCCATTTTGAAGAAGGATTCAGGAGCACTTAAGAGGATTCAGGATAACCTTCAGAAGGCTTTCGACAAAATCAACGCAGGAGCCGATAAGCTAACGAAGGAACAGATCCAGTCTATCGGAAGCATGAGCCGCATTTCTGTCATGGTGCGGACCGATGGAGGAATGAATGGAAGCACATTTGAGATGAAGCAACAGTCGGCGGAGAATCCCAACTTGGACAAACTTTCTGCCGACATTATTCACGATTCGCGTCATGGGGAGCAGTTTAAACGAGGCCTAAGTTACAACGAGACGACTGCCATTCCCATGGAAATGGAAGCAAGTCAATTTGCCGTTGACGTTATGAAAAGCACAGGCGGATGGGACGGCGAGGTGCTCAACGGTTATGAAAAGGATGCGCGAACAGGTCATCTGCGGCCTGGATGGAAGGATAAGAGCACGCCGAAGTCCAGGGAAAAGGTTTTCTCAACCATGAAAAAGCCTCGTAATTAAGCGGAGGACAGTAAATGTCAAAGAAGGTATTGCCGGTTCTCGGCCTTGTGTTAATGAGTCTTGCCAGTAGTGCGGGCCAAAATATCGAGACTAAACAGCCACAAGAAAGTGTTGCAAAGCAGAAGGCAACTGGTTTGGACGTATCCATTAGAGCTGATAAACGCCGGTACAGGCGCAGTGATGACATCGACCTTGAAGTGATGCTAATCAATACTAGTGGTGTCAAAGACATCTTTGTCTATGGCACGCTTGAGTTCGGGTTACGTGCAAGCCTTATGGTGTATCGTCGTGATGCAAAAGGAAGGAATGTACCAACACGATTTTTCCCGCACGCTTGGGAACTTCCTCCAGCGCGTAGTGATACAAGCGCGTTTGTGAAACTGCTTCCTGATCACTTTCTTGGAACATTCTCTAGGTCGTCGATCCAAAAGTTAGGCATGGTGAAACCTGGAAGGTACAGTCTGTGGGTTGAATATAACTCTCCTATCTCGATTGCGGATGTGGCAGTGAGTCCCTTTTGGGGAAGCGAGAACGGTATTATCAAATCGAATGTCGTCTGGATAGAAGTTGTTCGGTAGCTATTGAACAGGTAGCCCACAGGGCACGTCAGCCGTTCCGCGCAGCAACGTGGCGCTTTCAACAAACGGCGCAACAGCAACCGCTTCGTCCAGTTATTCGTCATCATATCCGGCGAGCGCGTTGATCAATGGCGACCGCAAGGGATTGAACTGGGGCAGCGGCGGCGGTTGGAACGATTCGACTTTCAATACCTTCCCTGATTGGGTTGAAGTTGATTTCAATGGCAGTAAAACGATCGATGAGGTTGATGTCGTCACGGTGCAGGACAACCTGGGGTCGCCCATTGAGCCGACGCTAACAACGACTTTTTCATCTTACGGAACCACGGGTTATGACGTGCAGTATTGGGATGGCAGCGCCTGGACCACAGTCAGCGGCGGCAGCATCACGAGCAACAATAAAGTCTGGCGTCAGGTTTCCTTCACTGCAGTAACAACAACAAAGATTCGCGTATCGATCAGTGCGACGGCAGATGGCGCCAGTAGGCTTGCAGAGATAGAAGCGTGGGGAGTGGCGGCGGGTACCAGCTCTTCAGCGGCAAGCATTAATTACTTAGTCACGGATCAACTCGGCACGCCGCGCATGATCTTTGATCAAAGTGGCAGTTTGGCTTCGACCAAGCGTCACGATTACGCCCCATTTGGCGAAGAGCTCTTCAACGGCGCCCGTGAAATCAAAAACAACAGTTGTTGTGCTGCTCTAAGAGTGTTGTGCTTTCCAGTATTGTTCCTGTTTATGCTTGGCCCAGCCCCAGAAGCGACTCTGTTGAACGGTCGGTTCTTGATCGTTCCACAGGTCCTTCTGCACGAAAACTGATTCGTTTCCACCTGCATCAACCACCAGCATCAGCTCGTGATCGTAATTCGCCGGCAACGCTTTGCCATGAATCTCGGCATCAAGATTTTCAGCCGCAACCTCGGCTTGCCGCACGGCCATATGGCCCATCTTTGGCCCGGCAAAGCTGACGCAATCGCCGACCGCGTACGTTCTGTCCGCACCCGTCGCACGCATGGTTGAATCGACTTTGACGTAGCCTTCATCGTCCGTGATTCCAGCGCCGACCAACGCGCCCGGACCCACGAACGGCGGAATGATCATGTTGAGATCGCAGGGCAGCCTTCGCCCGTCGTTCGAAAGTACCGCCTTGGAAGTAACCTGGCCGATAGAGAAGTTCGAATTGAATTCTATACCGTGCGACTTCAAACCGTGTTGCAAAGCTGTCGAGATGGGTACACCGCCAAACATTTCATCAGCCGATTCGGCGGCGGCGATCGTAATCCTGCAGCGATCGCGCGTGCCTCTTTCTTCCAGCGAACGCGAAAGCGCGAACGCAGTTTCAAAAAGCGGGACCGGCAGCCTGGCACCGCGACAGTAGCCGAGCACCGCGTTGCCGCGATCGAATTTCTGCGATGCTCTACCGAACTTGTTTGCCCCGCGGACGCCCAGCAGGTGGTGGGCGTATTCGTAAAAACCGGTAATCGTTTCAGTCTGCAAGCGCCTGCCCATTGCAAGCACCAGAAAGTCGTAAGACATTTCGCCCACCACGTCGCCACGCGCGAACGTGATGTGCTGCTGAATGGGATCGAATCTGGCGACCTCGCCTTCAATGAAACGAACGCGGCGATCGATCAATGCATTGCGAATGTCGAAGGAAACGTCTTCTACATCGCAGTCACCAAACGCGAGCCGTACCAGCGATGGATAGAAAAGAAATTTGTGACTGCGAGAGACGAGTGTGATTTCGTGCTCGTCACCCAGTTTCTTGGCGAGCGATTCCGCGACGACCACCCCGCCAAAACCGCCGCCCACGATCAGTACTCTTGCCATCACGCTGCCTTCACGACTTTGCCCGAGCCGGATGCGCGGGCACAGCGCACGACTTCTACTGAACACCGGGCGTGCGAAACCAACGCCTGCGAAACAGAACCCAATAGAAGTCTTTGCCATGGGTTGTAGCCATGTGAACCGACGACTATCAGATCGGCCTGCCAGCTTTCGCTATCCTCGAGAATCGAGGATCTTGGCGAGCCAACCAGCACCGCCGTCGTAACTACAGCACTTTGATTTGGAGCGATCTGAATCTTGTACGCGGCGGCGTTAACTACCCTTTGCGCCTGTTCCCGGCTGACCCGCTCCATTTGATCAAAATATTCAGCGGAAACGGCCCAGGATTCCGGCGTCGGCGACAAGGGCACTTCATAAGCCGAAACGATCCTAATCTCGCTGCCGACCGGCCAGGGTCTGTTCACGACTTCATTGACTGCTGCTCCGCTGCAAGGTGATCCATCTATTGCCAAAAGGATTTTCATCGTGCTGTCTCCATTGCGTTTTGCAAAACCTGGGTTAGGTGCCCACGGCCGCGACTTGATATCGGGACTCAGGTTGCGAAGCGTAGGCCGGTTTCAGCGGCCGCGTCACCAGCACCGGGCAGGGCGACTGACGCAAGACACGATCGACATTTGAGCCGAACAGGGTGCGCAGGCCAAAGCCCGCACCGTGCGCGCCGAGACAGATCAGATCGATTTGGTTCTTCTCAGCGTAGTTCAGTATTTCGCGATACGCCTGACCCTCAGTCACAACGTGTTTGATGTCGCACCACAGATGCGCTTCAGCAGGTACGGCCTTCTGCAAACGATGCGCTGCTTTGTGATACGTACCTTCGCGGCCGACCGGGTACCAGGAAATCTCGGTGTCATTTAGCGAGAACGGCGGCAGCACATGAATCAGATGCAATTCGGACTGGTACTCTTGCGCAAACGAGAGCGCATAATTAAGAGCGAGCTCGGAGTAGTCTGAGAAATCGTAAGCCACCAGAACCCGCTTCAGCTCAATTCTGGTATCGAAGCCATTGACCCAACTGCGTTCGTCGTTGTGCGTCACCAAAACGGGGCAGGGAGCCGTTCGTGAAACTGATTCCGCGGTAGAACCCAACAATGCCGCCCGGTGCGGGCGGCGCCGTGAACGCATCACGATCAAATCGGCGCGATTGATAGCGGCCTGACGGGTAATGGTATCGCCGGCATCGTCGCCGCTCACCACGATACTCTTCCAGTGCAGTCCATCGAGACCGCGAACGCCGGAATGCGTTTTCAGCGCCGCCGCGATCTCGTCGCCCGCATTAGCATGGTGATGCGCCGGCCCAGCGACCGTTAGATCGCAATGCATAAGCATGAGCTGGGCGTTGTACGCGCGCGCTAGCGCAATCGCGTAGCGCAGGGCTTCGTCGGAATCCGGCGAAAGGTCGGTGGGACAAAGGATACGTTCTATCTTCATATGTGCCTTCAAGGGGCCAGCGACGGCAATCGCTTCGTTGCGTTCAACCAGTCTGCTCATAATTGTGCCCTGCCTCCTTGCGACCACTTTTGCAACGTCCGTGCCGACATGACATCACGGATTCGCGGTGTAATTCGACGATTCGACTTGGGTGGGAATGGACCGCGGGCTTGTAATTGCGGGCTTTTACTCAGCGCGATGGGCAACCTTGCTCATGCAGCCGGGCGATGTTCAGGGCTTGATAGCTACTTTCAGAACGCCGTCTTTTCGCGCCCCGAAAAGTTCGTAAGCTTCGGCAATGTTTTCGAGAGCAAAGGTGTGGGTCAGTAACGGCGTAAAGTTCACGCGCCGGCTTTTGACGACTTCCATCAATCGCCGCATTCGTTCTTTTCCACCGGGACACAGGGTGGTAACGATTCGATGATCGCCAATACCTGCCGCGAACGCTTCATAAGGTATTTGTAATTTGCCGGAGTAAACGCCGAGGCTTGAGAGTGTGCCGGCGGGTCGCAGAGTGCGCAGCGCGCTTTCGAAAGTCTGCTGGGTGCCAAGTGCTTCTATCGCGACATCCGCGCCGCCGCCGGTGAGGCGACGAACCTCGTCGACAACATCTACGCTTCGATAGTCGAGTACAACATCGGCGCCCATTTGCTTAGCCATCGCCAGGCGGTTGTCATCGCCGTCGATTCCGATAACTAACGTTGCGCCCATCAGTTTGGCGCCGGCGGTGGCGCACAATCCAATTGGTCCCTGCGCGAATACGACGACCGCATCGCCGATACGAATGTTGGCCGACTCTGCCCCAGCGAAACCGGTCGAAGCTATGTCGGCCAGCAGGACCACTTGCTCATCTGACAACTCATCAGGGATTTTGGCGAGATTCGCTTGCGCATTCGGCACCAGAAGATACTCGGCCTGCGCTCCATTGATGGTGTTGCCAAAGCGCCAACCTCCAATCGCCTCGTACCCTTCACCGTGGCCGCACTGCGACAGATGGCCTGACAAACAGGCGCGGCATTGACCGCATGGAGTAATGGCGCCCACCAGCACCCGGCCACCGATTTCGTAACCGCTGAGGCCGGGGCCGAGCTCCTCGATCACGCCCACCGGTTCATGTCCCACGATCAGCCCGGCGGCAACCGGATACTCACCGCGGAGGATATGGAGATCGGTGCCGCAGATCGTCGTCAGTGTTATGCGAACAACCGCAGCGCCGTTGCTTGCATGCGGGCGCGCGACATCTTCAACAGCGATGTTGTCTTTGGCGCGGAAGACAGCGGCTTTCATGTGGCGAATTCGTTATGCGTTACGATCATCGCTTCCGTCGGACGCATGATCATTGCTTCATTGTGCAATCTTGTGGTCGCAGTTTTACGCTCCTCAGCTCGCTGGCAAGCGCAACACAATGGCAGTACCGGATCAGACTGTAGCTTGTCGTCGTCAATCCATCGTCCGCACACAACGCAGTCGCCGTACGAACCGGCCATCAACCGATCGAGTGCGTTATCAATCAAACGTAAGCGTTCTTGCAGCTCCGCGGCTTTGGCCGTTGGTTGCAATAACTGGGTGCAAGTTTTTTCACGCTCGGCATGAAGTCGATACCACACGCCGCCGTCGCCTAGCGCTACTGGATGTTGACCTTGTGTGTTGGTGTTCACGAATGATGACCTCCGATCGATATAAGAAGAAGTTTTACCTGTGCGCCACGAAGCTGATAAAAGCACCGGTTGCGTAGGCAAGACCGGCGGCAACCGCGCCAACTGCGAGCGTCGATAATCCTGAACGCCACCAGCGCACAGTGGACCAGCGGCTTTTTACCGAGCCAATTGCGAAAAACACGCCTCCAGTCAGGAACGCGGACAGCATCAGTGCGTTCGTGGAGCTGAACAAGTACGGAACAAGAGGCACCAAACCACAGGCAAGAAACGCGCTGAACGTCGTCAAAGCCGCGAAGTAAGGCGAGCGAACTTTTTGTGGCAAGCCGTACTCCTCGGTCAACATTGTCGTCACCCAGCGCTCGCGATCCGAAGTTATCAAGTCGACCACGTTGCTTAGCTCGTTTCCCTGGAAGCCCTTGTTCTGAAAAATTTGCCGTACTTCTTCGCGCTCGCCTTCAGGAACTTCGTCGATGTGGCGATATTCGATCGCCTTCAACCGGCGCCGGTCTTCGTGTTCCGCGCGCGTCCCCAGAAAGTTGCTGGCCGCCATGGAAAACCCATCCGCCAGCAAATTCGCAAAGCCCATCACCAGAATTATCCAGGGCGATAGTTCAGCGCCCACGACGCCACTCACAACCGCAAATGTTGTGACTGAACCGTCGATGCCTCCATAGATCCAATCGCGAAGATAGTTCTGACGCGGACCGGCGGACAGCCGGTGATGAATCGCTTCAGCGGTGTGTTGGTGTTCCATCGTATTGGCGCCAAACGCTGTCTATTCCTCTTCGACGCCGGTGACTCGATCGATGACGATGCGGAACACGACGCTGTCCGGAGCCGCAGCGTCCTGAACGATGCGCGATTCGACAGGGGTCAACTTAGGAAATCGAGACAACAACCTGACGAGGGCGTCGCGTCGATCGGCGGGGCTCACTATCTCCTCGTACCTGCCAAAGGCGATTGCACTGCGCCAGTGAAAATCATCATCGACCCGGTCCACTTGTAAGCAAACGCGCGGGTGCTTTTTCATGGCGTCGATTTTTTTACCGGGCAGGGAATGACTGTAAATAATTCCGTCCTCCAACAGGTAATTGAGCGGCACCACGTACGGTTCGTCACCATCGATGCAGCCGAGCCGCCCCAGCTTGCCGTCGCGGATTACTTCCAGAGCATCAGTGTCGCTTATGTTTTTCGCCACAGTGATTTTCTCCCGACGCCATCGCAGGGCAACGAATGTGCCAATGCGGTGAACATGCGATAGCTGCGCGAAAACACAAACGCCAGCAAAATTGCTGCGAGCTTTCACACAGTGCCTGTGCGAGCTTCCGCATGCGATGGAAGAGATTCGAAAATTACTGCGGTGGTTCTAAAGGAAGGTGAATGCGAAAGGTTGAACCCTGGCCCAGCATCGAGGTCACGTCGACGCGACCTCCATGGGCCCGAACGATTCGGCGCACCGCAGGCAGACCCAGACCGGTGCCGCTGGCGCGCGTCGTGAAAAACGGATTGAATATGCGCGACAAGTCTTCTTCACTAATGCCGCGGCCGTTGTCTGAAACTTCAATCGTGGCTTCACTCTCGTCGGTTTGAGGATTTTCGCCGACATCTACTCGCACCACGACGGCGCCGTCGCGATCCGCGGCTTCAATGGCGTTGATGATTAGGTTCAGCACAGCATCTTCGATTTGAGCTGAATCGATCGGAACGATGATGGGTTCGGCGGGATGCTCGAACTCTATTTCGACA
>DATENN010000052.1:0-6311 GCA_035275045.1 Pyrinomonadaceae bacterium | reverse complement strand
TGAACCGGAAGTGGAAGTAGTCGAACAACCTGTTGTCGAAAAAACCCATAACCTCGCAGTCGTTCCGAATCCAGCGCCCGTGGAAGAAGAAATGGCGCCCCCAATAAAACCGAAACGACTCATCAAAGACGCAAATGATCCCGCGTTGAATTACCTGGACGCGATTCCGACTGCGCTGTTGGTGGAAAGACGCGAGTATGCCGCGGCCGGAACCGCGCGCCGGTTGATGGCAGCGATCCTTGATCTGGGAATTATCCTAATTTTGAGTTCCCCGCTCATGATGCTGGATCCGGTCACGACTTTTGATATGCAAAACTGGCGCGCGCTGGTTTTTTCCGCCGCCAGCTTTATGCTCATCGGTTTTCTTTATCTTACGGTTGTGACCGCTTTCACCGGACGCACTTTGGGAATGAGTATTCTTTCGCTGCGCATTGTTGATGCGCGCACCGGTTTGATTCCGACAGGTAGCCAGGCTGCGGGCCGCGCGATCATTTATTTGCCATCGCTCGTGACCGGCGGGTTGCTGTCCCTCTATTTGTTCCTCGACTCAGAACGACAAACGCTTCACGATCGCTTCACGCGAACTGCAGTAGTACGAGCGTAGGTTTGTTATCGCGGTAGAATGGCCCTGCTCTCCAAATGAGGAAGCAGGGCTTTTTTCATTGTGGACCAGATGAACGACGCAACGCTCAATACAATAGTCGCCGAGTTGCAGGATGTTTTGTGCGGCCGCTTTCTGGGAAGGATTTTTCAGTTATCGCCGACGTCGCTGGCGCTCGATTTTCAATTGCGGCAAAAAGCATTTCTTTACCTCAGTGTCGAGCCCGCATCGCCGCGACTATATTTGATTACGCGGACAATGCGTGAACTTGAACAACAATCCTTGCCACCGGCGCCGTTTGTTCAAGCGATGCGTGCTGCATTACATGGCGCAACCCTGTCTCCGATCGTCAAGGATCAATCAGAACGTGTGGTCCGCTTCAAGTTTATTGGGGACGATCCAGCGAGCGAAATCACAACGATGGTCGCGCAACTGACTGGCCGCTCGTCCAATTTGTTTTTGCTGACCGCCGGGGATCGAATAGTTCATGTGTTGCGAAAACCTCGCGGCGAAGGTCAACAAATCAACGAAAATTACAAGCCGCCGCCGCCTTCTTCGCCAGCAAGTGTTGTTGAAGATTTTAAACGGGGCGAGTTTGCAACCATGTCCGAAGCGCTCGATGATTTCTACTCGCGCCACGACGCGCAAGAACGATTCAAACTCGCAGCAAGAAAAATTTCCAACGAGCTGGCGGGCGAAATTAAGAAGCACGAAAAGCTCAAGCTCAATCTCAACCGCGACCTCGCTCAACACGGAAATGCTGACGATCATAAACGCCGCGGCGATTTACTGTTGGCGAACATCGGCAGTGCACAAAGATCGGGCGACCAGTTAACGATTACAGATTTTTTCGCGGAAGGTGAGCCGGCGATCACCTTGACGATCGATAAAGATAAATCCTTATCAGACGAAGCGAGGGACGCGTTCCAGCGCTATGGCAAAGCCAAACGTGCTGTTGAGGAGCTAACCACCAGGCTGCGAGCCAACGATCGCCAACTGCAAGAACTGAATCGAAAACGCCGCCAGGTTGAGCAGGCGATTGCCAGTGGGGACGCGGCGCTGCTTGCGAAATTTGAAGCGCCGGCTCCTGCACAAGTTACCAAACGACAAGCAAAGGCGAGCCAAAGAATTCCAGGCACGCGCAGCTATCGATCGTCCGATGGTTACGAAATCATCGTCGGACGGGCCGCACGAGACAACGACAACCTGACGTTCCGCGTTGCGCGTCCAAACGATCTGTGGATGCACGCCGGCGACTATCCCGGTTCACACGTCATCATCCGCAACCCGCGCCGGACTGACGTTCCACAACGTACCTTGATTGAGGCGGCGCAGCTTGCTGCAAAATTCAGCCAGGCTAGCAATGACGCGAAAGTCACCATCCACTACACGCCGCGAAAATTTCTTTCCAAGCCGAGAGGCGCCGCGCCCGGTCTGGTGCGAATGTCGAGCTTCAAAAGCATCACGGTTGAACCAGGCGAGAATATTGAGCGCCTGCTTTAATTCTGGAATCTCGGCGAACCTTGTTATGCTTAACGCATGGCGACCCCCGAACAGAAATCGAATAAGTCAGTCGAACTTTTTGAACGCGCGCTCGAATTAATACCGGGCGGCGTGAATTCGCCGGTCCGCGCCTTTCGCGGCGTTGGTGGTTCGCCGCTCTTCATCAAGAGCGCACATGGTCCATACCTGGTAGACGTAGATGGGCGGCGGTTCATTGACTACGTCGGCTCGTGGGGGCCGATGATATTGGGTCACGCTGATCCGGAAATCGTTGCAGCCTTGCAGGCAATCGCTGCCCAGGGCACAAGTTTTGGCGCTCCTAACGAAATCGAAGTTGAGTTAGCAGAAGAGATCATTGCGGCGGTCCCTTCGATTGAGATGGTGCGCATGGTGAACAGCGGAACCGAAGCCGCGATGTCTGCAATTCGACTCGCACGCGGCGCCACCGGTCGCGACAAATTAATAAAGTTCGAGGGTTGTTACCACGGCCACGCGGACAGCTTGTTGGTGAAAGCCGGTTCCGGCGTAGCCACGCTCGGTTTGCCCGACAGTCCGGGGGTCCCCGTAGCGCTCGCCGAAAAAACCATCACCGTTCCATTCAACGATGCGCCGACCGTTGAAGAAACTCTTAAGCGACATCATGACATCGCTGCGGTCATCGTTGAACCGGTGGTCGGAAACATGGGTTGTGTTCCTCCGCGTGACGGTTTTTTAGAAGCGTTGCGTGACCTGACCAAACGCCATGGCGCGCTGCTGATTTTTGACGAAGTCATGACGGGCTTTCGACTTGCTCGCGGCGGCGCGCAGGAATTATTCAACATTGGGCCTGACATAACTTGTCTGGGAAAAATTATCGGCGGCGGTCTGCCCGTCGGAGCTTATGGCGGCAGCAAAGAGTTGATGCGCAAGGTTGCGCCGGCCGGACCGATCTATCAGGCAGGAACTTTGTCAGGAAATCCTCTGGCCATGACGGCAGGTTTGCTAACGCTGCGTAGAGTGCGAGGGAAAGACATCTATGAACAACTTGAAAAGCAAACAGCGCGGCTTTGTGCGGGCCTATCAGAAATTGCCGCGGGTGCAGGGTTAAGGACAACAACGAATCGCGTCGGTTCGATGTGGACCACGTTCTTCACCGCAGGGGCGGTTACAGACTGGGAAAGCGCGCGTAAAAGTGATCGCGAACTGTTTGGAAGGTTTTTCCACGCGATGCTTGACGAAGGAGTCTACCTCGCCCCTTCACAATTCGAAGCCGGCTTCGTCAGCATCGCGCATGATGGCAAGGTGATTGACGAAACGCTTGGTGCTGCCAGAAAGGCGTTCGCGAAATTAAGAAGCTCGGAAAACTGATCTGCTTCAAGGTTTCCGAACACACCTCATAGCGGCAAATCAATCGTAAACTTCGTTCCCTGTTCAGGCTCACTCTCCACGCGCACGTGTCCTTCGTGCTGCTCGATGATCTGCTTGACGATTGCCAGGCCCAGACCCGTTCCTCGCTTCTTGGTTGTGAAAAACGGCTCGAAGATGCGTTCCCGTGTCGACTGGTCCATTCCGATTCCCTGATCCTGGATTGAAATGCGCGCCACTCGCTTTGCGGCCGAGCGGACAGTTTCCGTTGTAATGGTGAGCGTCGCATTCTTCGGGCTTGCATCAACGGCATTCGCAATCAGGTTCACGAACACCTGGCTCAATTGATCAAAGTCCCAATTACCAACCGCATTGTCATCTGCGTAGCGCTTTTCAATCTTCGCACGCTTCTCGTTAATCTTGTCGGCGGCGAGATCGAGACTGTGATCTACCAAATCGTTCAATTCAACTGCAGAGCGATCGAGCGCTTTGCGGCGTGAGAACTGCGCCACATCAACCACCAATTTATTCAAGTGTCGAATGCCGCGTTCGACGAGTTCAATTGTGTTCAGCCCTTCAGCATCGGTCACATTGTCGCGCAACATCGCCACGCCTAACCGAATACTTCCCAACGGATTTCTAATCTCGTGAGCTACTTGCGCGGTCGCCTGACCCACGGCAGCCAACGATTCCTGGCGCCGCATTCCGCGCTCGGCTTCCGCCGCCTCGGTCACATCGACAAGTGTCAAGATCTGACCGCGATTTCCGTTGATCGCGAGTGGCGATGAATAGACATCGAAGGTCTGTTCGTCGTCACAGTCAGCACCGGGCGGGCAAAGCCAGCGGCCGCGATAGGTTGCATGATCGACTCGCGAAGCGGACGCCGCTTCCAACATACGCAACGCTTCGTTGGAAGCGAACTCTTCGTGGATCGAGGCGCCGATACTGGCGCCAGGAAATATGCGAAAGAAAGCGGAGTTGGCGCTGCGAATACGATCGTTTTCATCGATGGCTGCGACCGCGCTGACCATTCCCTCGAGCAACTGGTTAGCAAAAGCGCGCTCGCGACCCGCTTCCTGAATGCTGCGGGTGTTCGCTGCAAAGCGCCGTTGAACTTCCCAAATCGTACCCGCAGCCACCAGGGCGCCAACAATAAGCACGAACAGGTTCCACATCCGCACCGAGCGCACCGCCTCTAACTCGATCTGTTCACTGCGGTGAAAAACTTCGTTCTGCTCCTGACTCGATTGGTCCATCATCGCGTTCAGTTCCGTATCGACGGTGTTGAATTTCGCGAACCCTTCCAGCGAATAGCGATTGAGATCCTCGGTAACAGAAATATAATCCTGTAAGTCAGCGTGAAATTTCTGCCAGGTTGCATCGCCCGCAAGTGGCGGGTGCTCAAGTTGCGGCAGCACGTCAGTAACCTCGCGGCGGGCGGCGTCGAGGCGCATCTGAAATGGGGGTTTGAGCTCGCGACGCGCATCGGCCTCCGCCCGCGCGCGCGCTTCGTTGTCGAGCTTGGTAATCGCCAGACGAAGTTTTAATAACAAGCTAACCTTGGCTGCATGATGTTGTTCCAGATTGAGTACCGCCGATCCAACCTGGTCCATGCGCCAGCCGCTGACAACCCCAAGCAGCGTGATTAAACCGAGCAGCAGCATGAAGCCGACAATCAACGGCATGGTCGCAGGCGCAAGTTGGTGTGACCATCCACTGAGTGCCTGCGTGGCCGCATCGGTCGGCTCAGCGTTCTTAGTCAGATCGGGCCGGCGATAGACGACGCGGGGTATCACGTCGTCGGGGGCCTTTGAAACCGCACCGTCCCGATCGTTTTCAGTGGCTCCGCTGTTGTTGGGCTTTGGATTCTCGGCCATCGAAAAGTGACGCGTATTTTAGGGCTTGGCGTCCATCCAATTGTCGGCAATGCCCACATCTACAATCAACGGCACGTCGAGTTGCACTGCCGATTCCATTTCTCGTTTCAAAATCTCTGCGGTGTGTTCAGCAATGTCGTTCCTGGCTTCGACCAGCAACTCGTCGTGCACTTGCATTAGCAGCCGCGACGCTAAACCTTCCCGCTTAAACTCTTCATCCACTTTCAGCATCGCGATTTTTACGATATCGCTGGCAGTTCCCTGGATAGGCATGTTGATCGCTTCGCGCTCCGCGGCCTTTCTGATGTTCGCGTTGCGATCGTTAATACCCTGCAGCGGGCGAATGCGGCCGTAAATCGATCGCACGTAACCATGTTCGCGGGCGCGCAACGGAACTTCTTCCATGTAACGCCGCACACCTTTGTAGGTGTTGTAGTAATCCTCGATAACTTTTTTTGCTTCTTGCCGCGAGATGCCGACGCGTTGCGACAATCCCCAGGGCTCGATCGCGTACGCAATCGCAAAGTTAACTATCTTCGCAAATCGCCGCGCCTCTTTCAGTTCTTCATCCGTTCTGGCGCCAAAAACCAAACGAGCAGTGCGGGCATGAATATCTTCGCCATGCTGAAATGCTTCGAGCATCACTGCGTCCTGCGTGATATGCGCCAACAATCGCAGCTCGAGCTGTGAGTAATCAGCGGAAATTATTTTGTATCCTTTTTCAGCAACGAAAGCGCGACGAATGCGCCTGCCCAGCTCGGTGCGGATCGGAATGTTCTGCAAGTTGGGCTCGCTTGAGGAAAGACGTCCGGTCGCTGCGACGGTTTGATTGAGCAGACAGTGAATGCGCCCGTCCGTTGCAATTTGATCGGGTAGCGCGTCGGTGTAGACGCTTTTCAACTTGTCGAGCTCGCGGTATTCAATGATTAATTTCGGCAGCTCATACGTCTGGGCCAACTCTTCCAGCACCGCTTTGCTGGTGGAAA
>DATENN010000051.1:0-10915 GCA_035275045.1 Pyrinomonadaceae bacterium | reverse complement strand
TGGGTTCGTTTCAATCAGCAGAATTTTACCGGGACCAATCTGGAAGCCTCTGGAACCACCAGTGCTTTTGAGCATACTGGAAACAGTAATGTTAAGACTTCGACGCTTTCGACCTCCTGGACTTCTTCTCTTACGAGCAGTCTGATCAACGAGTTTCGCTTCCAGTATTCGCGCGATCAGGAACCGGGATTATCAAACTCAACGGCTCCGGAAACAGCGGTCACCGCGTCGGCGGGTGGCATCAGCGACGGTACCTTTACCTTCGGGCGCAACAACTTCAGCCCCAGGGAAACGACGATCAAGCGTTATCAGTTTATCGATAACCAGACGTGGATTACCGGTAACCATAGCGTTAAATATGGCGCGGATTTGTTGTTTGACCGCATCTTCAATTTCTTTCCCGGACTCTTCAGTGGCGCGTACACCTTCCCGAGCTATGCCGCACTGGCTGCCGGTACACCGTCGCGATACCGCCAGAGCTTTCCTGGTACAGGGACGACCGGAGGAACAACGTTCCCGAACAGTTCTGAATATGGTTTCTTCGTGCAGGATGATTGGCGCGCCACTCCCAAACTAAACTTAAATCTGGGCCTGCGCTACGATTATCAAGCAATCGCCAAACCGCCAATAAGCAATCCTGATCCGGCTTTAGTGGCCGCGGGTTTCAATACCGGATTTCAACCGAAAGATAAAAACAATTTCGGGCCGCGATTAGGCCTGGCGTATGCCATGGATCCGAAAACGGTATTTCGCGCCGCCTACGGAATTTTCTACGGACGGACTCCATCGATTATTACCGGAACGGCCCACTCTCAGAACGGACTACAAGTCATTGCTCTGGACATCAATTGTACGGCGACGCCGACTCTTTGCCCGACGTTCCCGAATGTTTTCACCAGCATTCCCACAAACGTCGCAGCCGTTACACCGAATCTCTATCTATTCGATAGGAATTACCAACAACCTTACACGCAGCAATTCCATTTTCAGTTCGAACGCGAGGTATTTTCCAACACAGTTTTTTCCGCGGAGTATCAAATGTTTCGCGGCAGCAAAATAACTCGCACCAGAAATGCAAATCTGAACGCGCCGGTTGCGACAACACTGCCGGTTTTTGACGCTTCAGGAACGGCGACAGGCGAAACTTTGACGGTGCAAAGATTTCCAGCTACTCGCCCGATTCCGCAATTTCAGCGCATTAGCTTGTTTGAAAGCACGGCTAAATCTTTCTACCATGGTTTAAGCCTGCAATTGAACCGCCGCTTTTCAAATCGTTTCCAATTCAATACCAGTTATACTTTGTCAAAAGCCAAAGACGACAAACCCGATCAGACATCAGTGGTTGTCGGAGCTGACGACTCGAAGATCGCGCAGAATCAGTTTGATCTTTCCGGAGAATACGGGATTTCAGACCTGGACGTTCGCCATCGCTTTATCTTCAGTCCGGTTTATGAGACTGGAAGGTTCAACAGCGACAATAAGTTCGTTCGCGCGCTTTTGAGCGACTACATAGTCACCGGAATTCTGTCAGCGCAGTCAGGTTTTACTTATTCGTCGACAATTTCCAATGATCCAAACAACGACGGCAACACCGCCAATGACCGCACGCCGGG
The DNA here is from genome assembly GCA_035275045.1 of Pyrinomonadaceae bacterium. GTDB lineage: Bacteria > Acidobacteriota > Blastocatellia > Pyrinomonadales > Pyrinomonadaceae > PSRF01. The sequence continues at coordinate 9,302 of DATENN010000051.1, read as the reverse complement.
AACCCTGCGAAACCAGTTCACGACGCCAGGTTTTTATCAGGTTGATATGCGCCTCGGTCGAATCATTCGTTTCGGAGAACGCTATCGTCTGTCTTTGTTTGCAGAAGGCTTTAACCTGTTCAACAGCTCGAATGTACAGGCCGTCAACACTAACCAATACACGTTCGCGACAACTGGCGGCGGACGTCTAACCCGAACAACAAACTTTGGTACGCCGCGCATATTTGTCTCGGGCTCGCCTTCGTTTACTTTTAACTCAAGCTATAACCGCGAATTCCAGCTTGGAATCAGGTTTGATTTCTAAGTCGAGTTAGTGAGCGGATAGATCAGACAACGAAGGGCAGCCGGAATAGGCTGCCCTTCTTTAATTCAAGTCGAAATATTGGCTGGGAGGCAGGGACTCGAACCCCGATAGCCAGATCCAGAGTCTGGAGTCCTACCATTGGACGACCTCCCAGTAGAAGGAAAATCAATTTACGGGCAGGACGTTTTGGTTGTCAAATTTACCTGTCTGTTGCCAGTGTCCGTTGTTAGTTGTTAGTTGTCAGTGGCCGTAGTTAGTTGTCAGTGGTTTAATAGTCCGTTGTCGGCTGCGTTTTTGGGTGCGACTGAACAACCACAAACATTAACAACGAACAAGGGATTACTTAACATCTGACCACTGACCACGCGACGACTTCGCTATTTACTATTTACGATTCACGATTTACTATCCCCGCACCTCTGCTGCGTTTTGGGCAAGCGCAGCAAACCTCCCACAATTAAAATTCTTTCGTGAAGCACGGGAGTACTATGACTGACGCAGACAAACTGAGCCCGAACGATTCAACCGAGCTGAACATAGAAGAGATCATCGCTGACTATGAAGCGAAGATGGATGAGGTTGCGGAACTGATCACCCGCGTCCGCCACGAAATTAACAATCCACTGACCGGCGTACTGGGACAGGCGCAGTTGCTGTTGCGTGAAGACTTGAATGATAGCGCGCGTAAACGTGCGCAGACGATTGAAGAGCTCGCAGTACGTTTGCGCGACATCGTCGCACAGTTGCGGGAAGTGCAGCGCCCCGTCCGCCGTTCTGCCTCTTAATGCTTCTGTGACGCCAAATCGCTTTTGGCAGTAGCATCCTGACCAGTGAAAATCGTGTATCGCTTGCCCGCCGGAATGTAGGCGTTCTCGCCTCGCTTAAATCCGTGTAACAACGCGACCGGCGCAATCAGCGGCATGACCGCGCCGGTGATGATCATTGCCGTCGCGACTTTTGCGCCCTTGCTGTCGCCGCGCAGTCGTACGGCGCTGGGCTTCACAGGAATTTGCGAACCGTCTGCTGCGGTGACTGACTCCATGGTCCAAACGAACAATCCCGCTTTGCCCCAGTGACCACCGCGTTTTGATCTCTCCACGCGGCCGGTAGCGGTCGCACCTTGTTCAATTACGGTCACGCCATCGACCTTGATGGGGTCGACGACGCGAAAGCTAATCTTGTCGCCGGCTTTAAAGTCCATTGAGCTGAGCGTGTACGGCGCTTCGATTTCGATAGCAGTACCATCCGCGATTTTAGGCACTGCCATCTTAGTTTGCGCCGGACTTGCCGGTTCAACTGCCTGCGACTGCTGGATAGTTTTTGTTGCTGACGAATCTGTCGGGGTTTGGGAAAGCGCTATGGCCGGAAGCAGCAAAATGGCCAAAAACAAGCCAAAAAAGCGTTGCATGTCTTAAATCCCTTCGAAGAAATCAAATTAGGCGAAGGGGCTTTGGCAAACACGATGCCGCCGAGAGTGGCGCCAAACATAAAAGTGTATGAACGAAGCGGAGGATTCTAAGGAACTTTATCTAGGGTAGCATCAATGTTGATACTGCCATGCACTGCCACAGTCATCGTACGCTGCCACGGTTTATATCCAGCTTTTTCGATCGTGACAAGATGCTCACCTGGCTTCATTTGCACTGTAGAAGGAGTACTGCCGACGAACTTGCCATCTATCAAAATATCCGCACCGACAGGCGACGAGTTAATACTAATAGGTGTATCGTCCGAACCGCTTGAATTCGTGGCTGGTGACGTTATGCCGGCGGCAATGAACTTCGCACGGTCCAGTGGTGTGTCAGCTGCCACATACGCCGTTATCTCAGTACCTTTAGGGATTGTGATGTCTTTGCCATGCATGAAAAGAAAGAATGGAGCGGCAGGGAAGAAAACAATACTTGTAGCTACGATCGCACCCGTCATGGCCGCAGTATGCGTACCGCCACTACCGCCCTTAATTGCTCGGAGCGGTACCTTATCTCCAGAGGTCAACAGCAGGTAATCTATGTTTATGTTTAACTTTCCCGCCTTTCCCATTCGTCCTTTGTGTTTTGCCTCTGTCACTGTCGCAATCGCCATCCCCCCATGCTGAGCGACTACGACCTCACCGACCTTGACGTCCTCTAATATTTCAAAGTCTACTTTTTCATTAAGAGTCGCGTCTTTAGACGACATCGTCCGATTCAGCTTGAGTCTTACGGGAGTATCTTCGCTTAGACCAAACGCAAGAGTCGGCCGCAGGGTCGGCGGGGTGGGTTGAGCTTCTGCTTTGCTATCCGCTTTTTGATCTGTCTTATTCGGTTGTTGTGAGATCACGATAACCGACAGGAATGGTGCGAGGAGTAGAAACGAAATAATTCGCTTCAGAGGGCACATAATTTTTTCCTTCGAGTAGAGGAGCGCTGAGAGCCAGGATCAAACGAACTGCACCGTACAAAGCCCGACGATTGAAGCCTAAACGCTGACAGATTCTTCTTCGTGTTCAGGTACTAAATACGGAGTAACAATCACCGGCGGTTCATCAGCATCCTCGGCCAAGACGACCTGAATGATCGGCAGGCTTAACGAGTGCTTCTTTGAAATGCCGGGCACATCGTGACCGGCGGCGTAAACGGGGTGTCGTTCATTTTCTTGATACCAGTCGGCGAGGTTCGCTGTTTTGTGCATGTTCTCGATGATTTGACGCCATCCGACTCCCGTGTTGTAGGCGCAGAAGGAAATCTCACCTTCTTGTGTGCCATAGGGAATGACGCACATTTCGGTGCGGCGGAAATCATAGTTGAATAGATCCTGGAACCACATTCCTTCAACACACAGCACGCGCCAGACGTCGTTTGAATCATCGCTCGACTCAGTCTTCATGCGATCGTTTCGATCTGAGCTCGAGTTGGTGGACGAAGGCTTGAACAAGTTGAGTATTTGTGAAATCGGAAAACCTGCCGGTGCTTTTTCAGCATTAAAGTTTCGCAGGATCGCCATACCAAGCTGTGCATACGAAAGCTTTTTGCCGCGCGCGGTATCGGTGATGGTGGCGACGTCCTTCATGAACTGCTCGTAATCGAAAAAGTCAAACAGCGAAGTGAACTCGCCCGTCTTTCGATTGACCACGAGCAAAGTAAAAATGCCGCAGTTTGGATGGCAATTGCATGAAGACCAACCCCAGGGAGCATCCGCTCCCTGCAGCATGTCCATCACGCTGGTGAATGCTGAGTAAGAGGAGAGGGGAAACCAGTCGCGCAGCGGTTGAATCCGCCCGTTCAGCTGGTCCTTCAGGTCGTGGGTCATGCCGGCCAACGTGTAACGTTGCTGAATGCGCACTGCGTCCGGAACATCTTCGTCGCGGCCAGTGAACGAAACCGGCTGGAATGCGATGGTCTGAACTTTGTCGATGTTCTTCGCTGCAAATTCAACAATCTGGCCAATGCCGTCGTTGTTGATTGTATTTACGATAGTCGTGACCAGTGTGACTTTGATGCCGACGGCCGCGAGGTTTTCAATCGCTTGCTGCTTCACATCAAACAGATTGCCGACGCCGCGATGTTTGTTTTTCTCTTCGCTTACGCCGTCGAATTGCAGGTACACACCGTGCTGTCCCGCGGCCTTGGCCGCCTTGCAGAATTCAATATCTTCCGCAAAACGAATTCCGTTCGTCGCCGCGAGAATCCTATAGAAACCGATTTTTCGGGCGTAAGCCACTGCTTCCAGATAGTAAGGCGAAAGTGTCGGCTCGCCGCCGGAGAAGAGGATAATGATCTGTCGCCGGGGTTTAAACGACACAGCGCGATCGAGAATCGCTTTCGTGTCCTCAAATGTCGGCTCGTGAACATAACCAACCTGGTTCGCATCCATGAAGCACGGATTGCACATCATGTTGCAGCGGTTGGTAAGATCGACGGTCAAAACCGCACCGCGCCCGAACTTGATATTCGAAGTGCCGTGGCGATGGATTGCTGCGTCTTCAGCGGCGCGGAAGTCGCGTCCAAAGAAAAGCGATTCGATGCGTTCGAGAAACGCCGGATCGGTTGCCATCACATCTTTGAACTCTCCATGCTTTGGACAGTTCTTGCGCATGATGACTTGACCGTTCTCTTCCAGAATTTGCGCTTTGATTTCGCCGGGGTGCTCGTACATCAAGGTCTCAAGCGGGGTCTCGCCGGAAATAACTGCGTTGCGAACTTCTTTGACGCAAGTCGGGCACAGGCTGTCTGTCTCGCGCGGGAAGCCGAGCGGCGGTGACGTTCGCTCATAAGATTTTAGGAGCGGACCGGGAGCCCACGTGGGACGAATCGCTTCGCCTTCGGGCAGCCGCTTGTTCACCGACTGAAATGCTTTCCAGGCGACATCAGAAAGTCCCGAGACAAGCTTCGAGCCCTTTACCCCCGCCAGCTTGCTCTTGTCCGATTCACCTCTGCGAAACTGATCACTAAACAATTAAGAATCTCCTCGACGATGTCTGACCACGAATAAAAACCGCGATTTTCCGGCCCAATCAGGCGTTTTCCAATCGCGTCATGATAGATGGTCTGCACGGTCATGGCAAGCTTAAAGGCCATGTAAATGGACGAAATCCCACCGTTCGTTAAGGTTTCCTGGCATTTTAGGGCGAGCATTAGGTCAAGGCGTGCTAAACACAGTGAAGTTATCCCAGCGATTCGTTAGCGCGAGTCCCGGTCCGTTGTTGTATAAGCCTGCACCTGTGCTGCCGGAAAGGAAATTAGTGCTGCCAGAGAACAACAGTGACGCTCCTGCATACACGCCGATTGAACCGTTTTCGTGAGTTACTACCCGTAGAGTTGTCCAATCACTCGGCAAGGAGATTCCGGAAGTGAGATCAGTGCGCACGCCGTCTTCGTAATACCCTACGGTTAACACCTCAGCCGACTCATCGGTAACACTGGTCGTGTACGCGAAGAAATAATTATTCGCGTCGGCCACCCGGAAGCTAAGCCCCGTGTTATGACCTGAATACCACACGCCTGCGTGTCGCTCAACGCGAACATCAAGATCAGCGCCCTCCGATGGCGCACTGGTCCATGCGAGCGACGCTGCTTTGCCCAGCAAAACCGCGCGACCGTTGAGGATGCCAAATGGTTGCGGTTGGCCAGCCGTTACACTGGTTAACCATGGTTGCGGCCCTGCCGATCCGGCTTCAGTGCTTCCCAATCCGCCTAAGCCGTTAAGCACGTATGTCGAGTTGGCTCGCGAGAAGGAATCGTAAATGAGCGCACCGGCCGGCGGCGCACTCGCGTTCTCGACGGGCGCTTTGATCGTTCCTGGATTACTTGGATTGGCGAAATCGGGCGCCGTCGGATCGAGAACAAATTCCGGCACCGGACAACCTGAACAATCAAACGGCACCCCGTTGGCTGTGCTTCGTACTAGTCCGGGATGCTGCCGTCCAAACTGTCCGTACAGCGATAGATCGGCGATGTTTTGAGCGGGCCGGAAAAAGTAGCTCAACATATTGCCTTCAACAGAGAAGACCGTTTCCGGCGCGAAGCTGTCGAAGACACCGTTATCAACCGCTTCGAGCGGATTGCGCCGCTCGAAACCGCGAAGCTGGGCGATGCGTCCTACCAAGTTACTGTGGTTCGAGCCCCCGATCAGCAATCTGCCGCAGCCTTGAATTCCGCCTGGCGTAATGCGCGGACCCGACCAAGCGGTTTTGCCCACGGGAACGCCATTGAAATATACGACGATATTTGACCCGTCCCAGCCCGCCGCCAAATGGGCCCACTCATAGGGTGCTGGTCCTTCATCGGAGGAGAAATAAGTGAGAAAGCTTCCGTTCCAAATGTTGCCGAGTAGTTGGTAACGGTTTGGTTCTCTAGCGCCGAACGTTGAGAAGCCAAATAGAATCGCATGCGCGCCGCCATAACCATCCGAGATCAGGTAAGTGCCGCCGGCATTCTCGCCGGCCATGGCCCAGAACTCCCAAAAGAAGTGGCCAAAGTCTTGACCGTCAGGCCAGAACAGATCGTAATCGGGTCCGGGCAAAGTCATGCTGTAGTCGACGGACTTAGGAGCGCCATCGAACTCCAAAACATACGACGGCGATACGCTCGCATTTAAAGCACCCGTGAAGTCCGCCGTGCGATTTCTCGGCAACGCAGTAACATTCGTGTTGAGCGGCGAGAACGAATAATAATCCTGCTCTTTCCATGGACGGATCTGATAGTTTCCAAAGGCAGTCACCAACAACGAATACTTGCCGTCGATATCCGTGGTTGCGCTTCCACTCTGCGTCCCACTAACTTCCACCTTTACACCATAAATTCCGCGACCGTTCGCGTCCGCTACTCGCCCGGTCAGGAATACATGCGGATGACCCTGAAAACTGAGATCATCGTTCGTTTGCAGACTTTGCACTAATGAGCTTGCCGGTTCGAAAACATATTCGTCCTTGCTTACCGTAACCGTGTAATCCAAGCCAGCGCGTAGTCCTGAGAGTGTAAAGTTGCCGTCTGGCCCAGACGTTGTGCCGGCGCCCGTTTGGGTCGTGACCCTGACTCCGGCAAGCGAATTGGTACCTTCCAACACCCGACCCGTGATGTCGTACAAACGTCGTGTTCCGAGAAACTCCAACGAGTTATTGTCCGATAGCGGATTAATCGTTTGCGGCGTGAACGTGAAAATGCTGTTGGCGATCGGAGTAATGACGTAACCAAATCCGCAGGGAATCTGCATGAAACTGAAAGCGCCCTGTTCGTCCGTGTAGAGGGTCCGCTCGCTTTGATCGCTCCCCGACATGCTGATTTCGATGTTTGGGATCGGCTGGCCGTTATCATCGCGCAGGACGCCTGCGATACCTCGCGTTTGCCGCGCCGCTGTAAAATTCATTCCGTCCAGCGCGCTGTTCAGATCATTAAAAATAAAAGTCGAGGGACTGAAGTCGTAGAAGTTTTTGGTTGCTGAGAGAACGTAGTCACCGCCAACAGTGACAATCAAATATTGGCCGTTGACATTGGGCGTAGTAGTCGTTTCGCTGCCTTCACCTGCAAGGGTTAAAACGACATTGGGAAAGGCAGCATTCTCGCTGGTAACTACGCCGCGAATTAAGAAAGGTGAAGTGGGTTTGGCCCCGAGATCATCCGCCAAGCCGCCGCCGACGTGACCAATGGCGATGCGTACACGATTGCTTTGGCGGTCCTTTTGTGTAAGACGGACAAGCACGTCCCCCACGTCAGTCACCTCATCGTTCATCCTGAGCGTGATCGCGCTCATCCACTCTTGTCCTGGGACCGGCCCGGCTTGCTCAACTTTCAAATCGTAGTGACGATGAGCAAAATCCTCGACGTCAGCGGTTAGATCTGTGAAGGGACCTGGTTGCAAATTGAGCGCGAATAGAATTATTCGCGTGCGGTGGTCCGCGCTCCAGGAGACGAGCGAGTTCACCGAGAATGGTTCTTTAGTGAAGGTCACACTATCAAACGCGATAGCCCGCGTCGACGTCGTTTCACTTAAGAGAATCAGCGGCGGATTCTGCGCCGAAACGGAAGATGCGAACGCCAGCAATAAAAGGGTACTCAACGCCGGCCACAGCTTTTTCGCGTCGGCGCGTCGACGATTAGGATGTCGAACTAACACGTTTTGTTTGGGAAGCTCTGCTGAAAACGTTAACATCGGGACAACTGGTGACGTGAGAACGGAACTTTCTAAACCATCCGCCAAGGGAGGCGGGGATTATACTTAAAAGCTCGGGAAACGTAACCAGGGAAATTGCCGATCCCGCAAATGCGCCGTCCGGCAACGGAACATTGCCGCTGGCTGTAACAATCGGATAAGGTGCGCAACGTCTAAAAATGGCCAACGAACGTCACGAAAAAACGGTAGCAGAACTCGCTGAATTATTAAGCGCACCATTTGCCGGTGATGGTTCGCTTAAGATCGACCGCGTGTCGAGTATCGACAGCGCCTCAGAAGGTAGTGTGGCATTTCTTGAAAAGCAGAAAAACGCTGAAGACAAGCAAGAATGCAATGCGTCTTGTTTAATAGTTTCGGAATTGAACGGCGCGCCTGCTCGTTTTGGCAACGTCCCGTCTTTCATCGAAGCCTCCGATCCCAAACTCGCATTTGCTTTAGTTGCCGAAGTGCTGCATCCCGCGAAGCGACGCGAGCCATCGGTACACGCAACGGCAGTGATTGCAGCATCGGCGAACATCGACTTGACGGTTTTTATCGGCGCGCATGTCGCAATAGGCGAATCCACTCGAATCGCCGCGGGCACGCAGATCGGTCCGAACGTGACAATCGGCGATAACGTCACGATTGGCGCGGATTGTGTGCTGCATCCCGGCGTTACCCTTTACGACAACGTAATGATTAGCGATCGAGTGGTATTGCATGCGGGTGTGTGCATCGGCGCCGATGGCTTTGGTTACGTCCGCGGCGACGTCGATTACCACAAATTCCCGCAGGTAGGCGCTGTCTTAATCGAAGATGACGTGGAACTGGGGGCGCACACCTGCGTGGATCGAGCTGCCCTCGGGCAGACGCGAATTGGCCGCGGCAGCAAGATCGACAACATGGTCCATGTGGGCCATAACTGTGACATTGGCGAACGCGTGATAATCGCGGCACAAACGGGAATCAGTGGCAGCGTCACGATAGAAGACGACTGCGTTATTGGCGGCCAGGTTGGTTTTGGCGATCACATCCGCGTGCTAAGCGGCGCCGTGATTGGTTCCAAGGCCGGCGTGCTTCCCGGCAAGATTGTGCGGCCCGGCGTTTGGTGGGGAATCCCGATTCAACCGCTGGATGAATACAAGCGGCTCAATGCTCACCTGGGCCATGTGCCGGAAATGCGTGAGGAAATTAAAGAATTGAAAAAGGCTATCAAGGAATTGAAAGGAAAGTCCGGCTAAGAATTACTTCTGTGCTCCAACTCTTGTAGAATCAATTCCGCCGCCCTTTTAGAAGCGCCACCTTCCCCTAATTCATTTGCAACCTCGCGCAATCGGTCCCGGGCAAAATTATTTCTCTCTTCGTCCAGCAG
>DATENN010000050.1:0-4942 GCA_035275045.1 Pyrinomonadaceae bacterium | reverse complement strand
GCAAATACCGATGAATGATGAACAGCAAATTCGCGACCTGATTTCCAACTGGCTGCGCGCCAGTCGCGAAAAAGATCTGAATCAAATACTTCGCTTGATGGCCGAAGACGTGGTTTTTCTGACACCGGGTCAGCCGCCGATGCGTGGTCGCGAGGCGTTCGCAAAAGGCTTTGAAGGATGGAAAGACAAGTTTGATTTGGAGACCGAATGCGAGATTCAGGAAGTCCAGGTGATGGGTGAATGGGCCTACACTTCGACGAAGTTGTCGGTAACCATGAAGCCAATAGCCGGCGGGCCCGCCAATCGTCGCAGCGGTTACACGCTGACGGTCCTGCGCAAGAGTGCCGGAGGCTGGCAGATATTTCGAGATGCAAACCTGCTGGCCGCCGACAACGCCTAAACTAGTAGATGCCGACCACATCATCCCATCGCATGCCGGCCATATTTTTTGGTCACGGCAATCCGCTCAACGCGTTGCTTCGTAATTCCTATACCGAAGCCTGGACAAAGATCGGCGTTTCAATTCCCCGCCCGAATGCAGTTCTCTGCATCTCCGCGCACTGGTACTTTCCTGGCACTGCTGTCACGGCGATGAAGCAACCCCGAACAATTCATGATTTCGGCGGCTTTCCTCGACAACTCTACGAAGTGAATTACCCGGCGCCTGGTAGTCCCGAACTGGCGCGGCGCGTTCAGCAACTGCTCGCGCCCGTCGCGGTGGAATTAGACGAATCGCAGTGGGGTCTGGACCATGGTACGTGGTCCGTTCTGTGTCATGTTTTCCCCGACGCTGATATTCCCGTCGTTCAATTGGGCATCGATGAAACACAACCTACGCAGTTTCATTACGAGCTGGGACGCAAGCTCATGCCCTTACGTGATGAAGGCGTACTCGTCATCGGAAGCGGTAATCTGGTCCACAACCTCCACACCTATGCATGGGGCGCGCGTAATGTTGAGCCGTTCGATTGGGCCGTCAGGTTTGAAAAGAGCGCGCGCGAATTGCTGTCCAAAGGCCACGACGCGCCATTAGTGAATTATGAATCGTTAGGGCGCGATGCGCTGCTTTCGGCGCCTACACCGGATCACTACCTGCCGCTGCTTTACGTCATGGGCCTGCGGCAGCCGGGCGACCACGTCTCGTTTCCCGTTGAAGGCTTTGACGGTGGTTCTATTTCGATGTTGAGCATCCAGTTCGGCTGAATTCTTCTCTCGTTTTACCTCGCGCCTTTCTTCTCGCCGCCAACCGCGCAAGTTTTCTACCGGCCTGCCGTTCTTGCACCAGAGCAGTTCGATTCCTTGTCATTGACAAGTCAAAGTGAGGCCGAAATGAAAGCACTTCTCCTTTCCGCGATCGCAACGTTCTCCTTAAGTTTTGCCCTGGCAACCAGCAGCGACATCCCCGCCAATGCAATTCCACCCCTTAACGGTTCAGCGTGGGTGGCGCCGGCGACCAGGAACATGCGGCCGTTCCAGTCGGATCAGGAACTTGCCGCGTACCTGCGTCAACTAGCCGAAAAACAGCGGGGCCGTCGTGAATACGCAATGAAGATGGACGGCTTGGTCGCGTCCAACGCCGCACCCGCGCAGCCGACGGCGGGCGAAGAAAAGTCAGAAGATGAATCGATCACAAACGTTCAGCATGCCGGCGTCGATGAAGGAGGCATTGTTAAGCTTCACGGCAACCATCTTGTAGTTCTGCGACGCGGGCGGCTGTTTACAGTTGCGGTAGGTGACAATGCGCTTAGACCTGTGTCCGCGGTTGATGCGTTTGCTCCGGATATTGATCCGCGCGCCACCTGGTATGACGAAATGCTCGTTTCAGCCGACACGGTTGCGGTGATTGGCTACAGCTACGAACGTGGCGGCACAGAAATCGGTTTGTTCAATATCGATGACTCGGGCGCGTTGACATACCGGTCGACTTACCACCTGCGTTCGAACGACTACTATTCTTCGCGCAACTATGCGAGCAGGCTAATCGGTAACAAACTGATTTTCTACACGCCTCTTTATCTAAATCCAAATCCCGATAATCCTTTTCAGAATTTTCCGGCAGTGCGTCGCTGGCACAAGGGCGCAACGCCCGAAGAATTTCAACGTATCGTTTCAGCCACGCACGTTTACCGTCCGGCGCGCGACTTGGAATTAAACTACGGCACGGCGCTGCACACGGTCACGGTTTGTGATCTTTCCAATGGCGGTTTCAAATGCGAAGCCACGGGCGTGCTTGGCCCTGCGGGAAGAGTCTTTTATGTTTCGCCAGAGGCGGTTTACGTTTGGGTGAACGATTGGGTACGTCGCGGTAAGGAAACGCGGACGCAGTCGATGTTGTATCGCATGCCGCTCGATGGCTCGAGTCCGAGTGCGCTCGGCGTCGCAGGTGCGCCCGTTGACCAGTTTTCCTTTCTTGAAAGCAGTGATGGTCACTTGAATGTACTGGTGCGCGCCGATTCGCTTGGTGACGGCATGTGGGGAGCAGAAGTCGCGGCGGGCGACGTTGGATTACTGCGTGTGCCGCTGACCAGTTTCTCGGATGGAAGTCAGGATGCAAACACCGATAACTATCGCAAGCTGCCACGGCCTGCGGGCTACACTTTTCAAAATCGGTTTGTGAATGACTACCTGCTATATGGAACCGGCAGCGGTTGGGGAGACCCGCAGCAACGTGCACGTTCAACCCTAGTCGCGGTCCGCTGGGCCGGCGGTGATGTCAATCAAATCATTTTGCCGCACGGTGTCGATCGCATCGAGCAGATGGGAAATGACGCTGTGGTTATCGGTACCGATGGCAGCGACCTTCACTTCTCGTCGGTGAGATTGGGGGAATGGCCTGAAGTTGCGGACCGTTACACCCGCAAAGGCGCTTCGCAGGCAGAATTGCGTAGTCAGGGATTCTTTTACAAACCTGATGGACCAAGTTCCGGCACGTTGGGACTACCAATCAGTTTGCCTGCGCGTGCGGGGTACCTGCACCTATTCGAAAATTCCGCGGCAATTCTGTTTCTTCGCAATACGGGATTGCATTTTGAAGAAGTTGGGGAGCTCGCGTCGCAACCTGATAAAGCGGTGAACGATTCGTGTCGCGCGTCATGTGTCGACTGGTATGGAAATTCGCGACCACTGTTTTTCCACGGCCGGGTTCTGGCCCTGATGGGTTACGAGATCGTCGAAGGCACGCTAAACGATGGTCGCATGCGTGAGTTGCGCCGCATCAACTATTCGCCAAGAGCGGCCTTGGCAAGGCGAACGAGTGACTAGCTTGGGATGAAGATGCTGCAAGCCTGCGCTAACCTCCGGCGCAGGCTCCAGTATGCGTGTTGTAAGTGTTGACTTATTGCGAACGCAAGACTATCGTGCGGTCTGTCTCAACAACTCGAACCCACACTCGGGGAGGTAGTCCGATGAAACGCTTCCGATACATCGTTTTCGTCGCAGTTCTGTTTGCGATGGCGATGACCACTCGACTCTCGCCAAGCTCGTCTGCCGCGCCTCAAAAAGAGATTGATCCAGCTTGTCTCTCGTTTTGCCAGCAAGAGAACCTGCAGTGCTTTTTCTCAGCCACGCGAGAGAGCGATCAACATTACTGCACGGCTCAATATCGCCACTGTATTGCGCAGTGCGGCAAACATTGAGCAAACTGGGCTGTCGATCACTTAAGCCAGCGCGCGAGTAATCTTTGCCCATTCCTCGAGCGAAAGAGTTTCCGCGCGGCGGTCCACCGCAACTTCGGCGCGGCACAGCACTATACTTGCCCCTCCGTGTGCCTTCATTCGTTCAAGCAGCGGCCCGCCGGCATTGCGTAGATTGTTCAGAATTGTCTTACGCCGTTGCGCAAACCCGGCGCTCACGACCTGCCAAAACAATTCTTCCTGACCGTCGCCGAAAGGCAAAGCTCGTCGGAAACTGATTTTGACAATACTGCTCCAAACTTTTGGCGCCGGCCGAAATGAGGTTGGCGCAACATCGAAAAGCTTTTCTGTCTCACAGTACGCTTGAACGAACACTGAAAGGTAGCCGCGCTCCTTCGAACCAGTCGGAGCAACGATGCGATCCACGACTTCCCGTTGCAGCATCAACACCAGTTGCGTTAGACATTCTCGCTGTTCAATCAATCGTTGCAGGACGGCGGTCGCGATGTTGTAAGGAAGGTTAGCAACCAATCGCGCCGTTCGTACGGGTTGAATCGCCGTGCAGATATTTGCGATTAACGCATCATCGTGAACTAAACAAAAGTTAGTTGCGTTTGCGAATTTTTCTTTGAGAACGGGAACGAGGTTGCGATCGAACTCGATTGCGATTACCCGCGCGCCCAATTCTAACAACGGACCAGTGAGGGCGCCGCGGCCGGGACCGATTTCTACAATTGTTTCGCCGGGTTTTGGTTCGACGACGTCGATTATTCGCTGAATGATGCGACGATCGACAAGGAAGTTTTGGCCAAAACGTTTTTGGGCGAAAGGAGTGGGCTTATCGGGCAAGGTGGCGGGTTGAGTAGGTTTCATCCCCGGCGGACCTCAGTTGTCGTTTTCTGGATAACCGGTTATTTCCAGATCGTCGCCACGACGGTGAATTTCAACCTCTTTAAGTTTCCAAGCCGAGCTAAGACGTTCAGCGCCCTGGCCGGCGATCGCGCCCGGCGCCTCGCCTCCGCCAATGATCATAGGCGCGAGAAAGAAAGAAATCTTGTTAACCAGTCCAGCATCGAACAGGGCCCCGGCAACACTGGCCCCACCTTCGACCAGCACACTTTGAATCGAACGGTCACCCAGATTGGAAAGGACGCTCAAAAGGCTTCTACTGTCGATGTGGTTGCACACGTCGACACCTGAATGCCGCAGAGTTTTGATTTTTTCGGGTTCCGCGTGCTCGCCGCAATAAACCATTAACGGTGTCTCGTTCGCCGTCGCAATTAATTGCGAGCCGGGGTCGACAGACAAAC
>DATENN010000049.1:0-14233 GCA_035275045.1 Pyrinomonadaceae bacterium | reverse complement strand
TCAGCCGTCAGCAACGCTGCCATTTCCTCGCGCGTTCCTTCCATCGCGCTGCGAATTTCCTGGCGTAGCGCCTTGGCTCTTGTTTCGTCTTCAGCAGTGAAGGTGCCGGCGATCCGCTTTTCTCGCAAGCTGAACAGCTCTTCGCGCTGTGACTTCGTGCTTTCCAAACGGCGTCGCATGATGTCGCGCGATTGCTGTTTCTGCGCATCAGTCAAATTCAGTTCGCGCGCGAGCCGACCCATCCCTCCCCGGTGTCTCATTCGTCCTCTGGTGCCCTCGCCTCGTTGACCCAATCGTTCCGAGCGTTCACGCATCATCCGGTCCGGAGTGGATGGGGCCGGTGTTGCAGGCTGTTGGGCGACTGTGCCGACAACAGCCAGCGAAATAATGGCAAACACGGGCAATAACTTTTTAATTGAAAACATGCTTAAAGAACTCCTTTTTGTTATCGAGGAACCTCCACAATCCCCCTTTAGACGGCGCCGGCAGTCAATTAGTCTGGAAAGATAGTGCTTGACGGACTATTATTCAACAGAGTACTTTACACCACAAAGAACCGTTGGCTTACCAGGTCGCCAACGCGCGAGATGAAGCAAGAAAACGTAAAGTGTTTGTGAGTAGTAAAACGAATAATGCCAAGCTACAATAACGCCCGCCAATGAATCTTCTTGAACAGATAAACTCGCCGGCCGACCTGCGCCGTCTTCCGCCCGAACAATTACAAGCCGTCGCCGACGAGATTAGGCAGTACATTCTCGAAACAATGTCGCGCATTGGCGGGCACACCGGCGCTTCGCTCGGCGCGATCGAGCTGGCCGTTGCTTTACATTATGCGTTTGACACGCCGCATGATCGGCTGGTGTGGGACGTAGGTCACCAGGCTTATGCGCACAAGATTTTAACTGGCCGCCGCGATCAGTTGCCCACCATAAAGCAATACGGCGGCATCAGTGGATTCCTGAAGCGCGATGAATCGGAGTACGACACCTTTGGCGCCGGCCACGCCTCGACATCCTTATCCGCAGCTTTGGGAATGGCAATCGCGCGCGACAAGCAGGGCGAGGATTATCACGTCGTTGCTTTAATTGGTGACGCGTCACTTGCTGGTGGCATGGCGATGGAAGCGATCAATCAGGCGGGCCACCTCAAGAGCCGTTTGATCGTAGTGCTTAACGACAACGAAATGTCGATCGCTCCGGCGGTGGGAGCGTTAACCGGCTATTTGAATCGTATACGCGGCGCTCATCGCTATCATCGCTTCAAAGACGAGGTTGAAGAAACGCTACTTTCGATTCCGTCGGTTGGCGAGCGCTTGCACCACGCTGCGAAGACTGTGAAGGACGCCATCGCTGCTGCCGTTTTGCCGGGAGCCCTGGTTAACGAACTTGGCTTTAAGTATATCGGCTACGTCGATGGACATAATCCGCGCGCGCTGGTGGCGGCATTACGAGAGGCAAAACAGATCGACGATGGACCGGTGATTGTTCACGCACTAACCACTAAAGGCAAAGGACATCCGCGAGCGGAGAAGGATTACTATCGTTGGCATGCGACCGGACCTTTTGATTTAGAAAGCGGCGAAGCGATTAAATCGAAAGCCAGCGCGCCGACCTATACCACGGTTTTCGGCAACACGCTCGCGGAGTTGATGGAGCGTGACGAGAAAATTATTGCCCTTACCGCAGCCATGCCTGACGGAACCGGAATTTGCACGGCACTCGAAAAATTTCCCGATCGCTCCTACGACGTCGGCATTGCCGAGCAGCATTGCGTGACTTTTGCGGCGGGAATGTCCGTGGAAGGACTCAAACCGGTCTGCGCTATTTATTCGACTTTTCTTCAGCGCGGCTTTGATCAACTTGTACACGACGTCTGTATTCAAAATCTCAACGTGAAGTTTTGTCTCGATCGAGGTGGGGTAGCCGGCGGCGATGGCCCAACGCACCATGGCTTGCTGGACATTGCGTATCTGCGCGCAGTACCCAACCTCGTCATGATGGCGCCGAAAGATGAAGGCGAAATGCGCGACATGCTTCACACGATGTTGGAACATAACGGCCCGGCCGCGATGCGGTATCCGCGGGGCAATGGCGTAGGGGTGCCAATTGACCAGTCGCCGGCGCTGCTGGAAATAGGCAAAGGCGAGATACTTCGCGACGGCGGGGAAATCGCGATCGTTGCTTATGGTTCGATGGTCCATCCGTCGTTGCAAGCAGCCGAAAATTTGGCGAAGGAAAAAATTGAAACGACTGTAGTCAACGCGCGTTTTGTGAAGCCGCTTGACGCGCAATTGTTGCTGGCCCTCGCACAGACCAAGCGTTTGATTGTCACGGTTGAAGAAGCGTATCTGGCCGGTGGTTTTGGCTCGGCTGTGCTGGAGTTACTCGAAGAAAATGGGTTGCAGGACAAAGTGCGGGTGGTGCGGATGGGAATTCCAGATAGATTGGTGACGCATGGCGATGCCAAGTTGCTGCTCGCTAAATATGGACTGGACGCCGACGGCATTTACATGCGAGTCAAAGAAAGTATCGACGTCCTTGACGACCGTCGCGCGAAGCCGCAAAAAGTCGGCCGATAGTTTTACTCCACTCGGCAGCAAGTCCGCGCCCGTACTGCTAACACAGACGGGCGCGTTGTTTTAGTGCACGATATAGTCTTCAACGATCACCTCGGCAAGATCATTTCTTCTTTCTAATCCCATTAACGTTGACTTTTCCCATCGCTGTTTCATCAATGCGGTTTGGCCTTCGTATTGCAAAAACAAAAGCGCCTCGACGATGTATAGGTTTGTGAGGAGTACGCGCTAAGCAAATGGAACCAGAAAATACGACCGTTGCAATGCAACCCGATTCACCGCAAGTCTCCCTTGACGAACCACATTTTGTAGACGAAGCGACGGTGCTTTCCGCTCGCCCGGTGGTCCCGTTGGATGAGGTGCCGGACAAGTCACGTTTGTCACGAGGCTGGTTGCTGGCGGGAACCATTGTCGGAGCCATGTTGTTGGGTGGACTCGGCAGCGCTCTGTACGTTTCTCTCTTTAGCACACCGCCGCCTCAAACAGTATTCGATTCGGACGCGGTGGTCGCAACCGCCTCCGGTGAAGTATCGATGCCGCGAGATCTCGCCCCGATTCAGCCTGACCTCAACACCCGACCGACCGTTGATCTGCCTGACGAGGATACGCCCGTTCAACCAGCTAAGGCTTCAGAATCCGCTCCGGGTGGGCGCAGACCGGTCGCGCGACGGGTTGACGTTTTGACGGAGCCGCTGTCACGAGAAGAACGAAAGGCCGCCCGACGCCTGGCAAAAGAACAGCGGCGCGAACAAAGTCGGAGGGCGCGCGACCTGACGCGAATCACAGAAATTTTTGAGGGCACACAAAGGCCTTAGTCGCAGTAGACTGTGGCTTGTGAAACACCCGCCCGCGGAACGCATCGACAAGTTGCTGGTCCAGCGCGGTCTTGCTGACTCGCGCACGCGCGCCCAGGCCATGGTCATGTCGGGCGTTGTGTTGGCTAACGAACAGCGCGTCGACAAACCTTCCGAAACGTTTCCCGAAGACGCAGTTCTTAGAATCAAAGGACACGATGATCCTGCAAACCGTTACGTTGGCCGGGGCGGAGTCAAACTCGAAGCTGCACTTCGCGAATTTCGATTAGACGTTTCAAATTTTGAATGTCTTGACATCGGCGCATCGACCGGCGGTTTTACTGATTGTCTTTTGCAGCACGCGGCGAAACATGTGGTCGCGCTTGACGTGGGCCATAACCAAATCGACTGGCGCTTGCGAAACGATCCGCGCGTCGACGTGCGCGAGGGCGTAAACGCGCGTCACCTTCAGCCGGCAGACTTTGCTGCACCGTTCGACCTGGCCACCATGGATGTTTCATTCATCTCCGCGACGAAAATACTTCCGGTCATCCCGCCGCTGTTAAAGGCAAATGGCAAACTCATTTTGCTGATCAAACCACAGTTTGAAGTCGGTCGTGGCGAAGTCGGCAAAGGTGGAATTGTGCGCGAACCCGAGAAGCACGACCGAGTGGTCCAGGAGATAAATCAAGCAGCAGCAACCCTCGGTCTGGTTGTCGAAAAAGTTATCGAATCACCCATTCTCGGCGGCGACGGCAATCGGGAATTCCTGGCGCTGTACGCAACGCGGCCTTTCAACAAATGACCATTGCCGGGAACTGCGCTTGCAGTTACCATGGCCAGGTTTTCCAAAAGCACGACAAATGTGATCGATGTGCGATTGCCGCGTCAGGAAATGACGACTCCAATCAAACGGCTCGGTGTTGTCCTAAAGCCGCATCAACCGGATGCGCTAAGGACGATGTGTGAGCTCGCCTCGTGGTTGCGAGAACGCGATTTGACGCTCGTTGGCGGGCCCGAAATTGAACGCGACGCGATTGCGCGTGAGACGGGTTGCAACGTTGAAGAGGTCGAGCCAAAGGAGCTCGCAGAGAAAGTCGATCTGGTTCTGGTGCTGGGCGGTGACGGCACGATGATCGCGGCCTCGCGACTAATGGGCGACACCGAAGTGCCAGTGCTTGGCATCAACTATGGCGGTCTGGGGTACCTCGCCGAATTTCGCATCGAAGAGTTGTACGAAGCCCTCGACTCAATTCTCTCCGGCAGTTATCGACTCGACAAACGCGTAATGCTTTCGGTTGAACTACAGCCAGGCAACGACCGGCTTACCAGTCATCGCGTGCTCAACGATGTCGTCATTAACAAGTCCGCGCTGGCGCGAATCATCGAGATAGAGGCTTATCTGAACGGACAGTTTGTTAATTCGTTTCGCGCCGATGGTTTGATCGTTTCGACGCCGACGGGCTCGACTGCTTACAACCTTTCCGCAGGTGGCCCGGTAATCTTTCCGTCGATGAACGCGGTTGTTATCACTCCCATCTGTCCCTTCACCTTATCGAATAGACCCATCGTGGTTCCCGACGATGCTGTGATCGAGTTGCACTTAAAGACCGATAACGAGGAAGTGGCGCTGACGCTCGACGGGCAAGTTGGTTTTCCGTTGCATGTCGAGGACCGCGTAGTAATTCGAAAAAGCAAGACAACTTTTAACCTGGTCCAACCCATGAGTCGTAATTATTTCGATGTGCTGCGCGACAAATTAAAGTGGGGACGGTAGGCGAAGCATTAAAGGCGAACCGGCTACAAATGTCAGATAAAAAGCGCGACCAGTCACAAGCACAGCTCAATGCCGACGCATTTGAGCGTGAAGTAACGACGGATCTCGATGATGAGACTCCGGACAAACCGAAAGGGTGGCCGCTGCATACTCGAATTCTGATAGGACTGGCTGTCGGCGTTGTCGCGGGCGTCGCAGTGAATTATTCGTTTGGAGGAGACCATCCGCGCGTTATTTGGATCATCGACAATATCACTCAACCAATCGGCCAGTTGTTCCTGCGCTTGCTGCTGATGATCGTGGTGCCGCTGGTTTTCTCTTCTCTGGTCGTCGGAGTTGCGGGAATTGGTGACATTCGAAAGCTAGGTCGAGTCGTGTTGAAGTCCTTCGGTTACTGCCTTGTCATTTCAGGTATCTCGGTGCTGATTGGGTTGACGCTGGCAAATACTATTCGGCCCGGCAAGCGCATTGACGAAACAACCAAGGCCGCACTGGAAGAGCGCTACAGCTCGGACGCAAACAAACAGGTTGAGGCTGCGAAGAAAGGCGGGAGCGTACCCTCGCCGTTGATGCAAGTGGTTGAGACGATTGTGCCTTCGAATCCGATTGCTGCGGTCGCCGGAGTGCCTTCAAACCCGAGCACGTCAACTTCGGCCGGCAGTCCCAACATGCTGCACCTGATGTTCTTTGCTTTGATCATCGGCATAGCAATCACACTGATTCCGGTAACGGTGACAGCGCCGCTGTTACGAGGGCTTGAGGCACTCTATGAAATTACGGCCAAGATCATCGAGATCATCATGAAGTTCGCGCCGTACGCGGTGGCATGTTTGCTGTTCAATAACACCGCGCGGTTTGGATTGGATTTGTTGCAGGCACTCGGCTGGTTTGTCTTGACCGTGCTGATAGGCCTATCGCTGCACATGTTCGGCGTCTATTCGCTGTCGGTTTATTTCCTGTCGCGCATGTCGCCGATCGATTTCTTCCGTCGCATAAAGACGGTAATTCTGACGGCGTTTTCAACTTCTTCGTCGAATGCGACTTTGCCGACGGCGCTGCGCATTTCAGAAGAGAACCTGGGCGTGCCGCAGGAAATCAACAGCTTCGTTCTGACTGTCGGCGCCACGGCAAATCAGAACGGGACTGCGCTTTATGAAGGCGTAACAGTTTTGTTTCTTGCTCAATTAGCAGGTGTAGATCTTTCGCTGGGCCAGCAATTGATGGTGGTTTATCTCGCGATTCTCGGAGGCATCGGCACAGCCGGAGTGCCTTCCGGCTCGATCCCTTTCATTATTGGCGTGCTCGTTACAATTGGAGTTAATCCGGCGCTGATCGCAATTATTCTCGGGGTCGATCGCATCCTCGACATGTGCCGAACCACCCTGAACGTCGTAGGCGACATCACCGCAGCGACTTTTGTAGCGCGTTCGGAAGGCTACGAATTACTGAAAGTGCATGAACCAGCGATTGTGCAAGCCGGTGTTGCCATGCCGGCCGAGTAGTAGCTTAGTCGGGTCGCTCGTGCGATAAACTATTTCGCGATTTACGATTCACGATTTTACTTATTCAAATGGTTTTTCCTCTTTACGATGACAACAGCGATCGCGCTACCTTTCCGATCGTCAACTACATTCTGATCGCGCTGAATATTCTCGTTTTTGTTTTCCTGCAACAACTGGGGACGAACGACCGGTTCACTTATGCGTATTCGACTGTGCCCGCAGAAATTGTCAGCGGTCGCGATGTAACCACGCCTGATCGCGTCGTCGAGGCGCCCGTAACCGGACAGCGATTGCTGCTGCCGGGTCTGCAACCAACACCATTGTCGGTTTATCTGACATTAATCATCTCGATGTTTATGCATGGTGGTATTGCGCACATCGCCGGAAATATGTTGTTTCTCTGGATTTTTGGCGACAACGTTGAGGACCGCATGGGCCACATCAGGTACTTAATTTTCTATCTGTTTACCGGGGTGCTCGCATCGCTCGCGCACGTAGCGAGTACAGTGATGTTTGCCGCGGATAAGACTAGTCTGCTGGTTCCTAGTCTCGGCGCTTCCGGTGCAATTTCAGGAGTGCTGGGTGCTTATATTGTGCTACATCCAAAACGACGCGTCACGGTAATCCTATTTCGGTTTTTGACGGATGTGCCGGCGTATGTCGCTGTCGGCATCTGGTTCGCGTTCCAATTAATCAGCGGTCTGGGAATGTTCGGCGGCGGCACACAACAGGGTGGTGTTGCTTACGCGGCGCACATTGGCGGCTTTATCGCGGGCGTCGCACTGGTCAAGTTATTCACGATGGGCCGGGCGCCTGCATACGTTCGTTGAAGCCGGGCGGACCAACGCCTTCAGTTGCAATTCAGCAACAACCTCCTCAAGATCAGAGCATCATGTCGAAAGCCGAAATGCAAACATCGCCTATCAATCAGCAGGGTTTGGATATTCGTTCAACTCCCCGCGAAGAGATGCAACTTTATCCTCTGGACACCTTCGCGTATGAGTTTCCGGGGCGCGAAATCGCCATCGATTTCGAGATTACCGAATTCACCGCAATCTGTCCGTTCTCAGATTTTCCGGACTTTGCCACTATCAGGCTGAAGTATGTGCCCAACGAACGATGCGTCGAGCTAAAGAGTTTGAAGCTCTACATCAATTCTTTCCGCAACGTAAAAATTTTCCACGAGCATGTCATGAATGTGATCCTTGAGGACTTTGTAGCCGCATGCGATCCGCTGAGAGTTGAGATAGAAGGCGATTTTCACGTCCGTGGAAATATTAAAACAATTGTGCGAGCGAACTACGCGAAAAACGATTAATTCAAAGTTCAAAATTCAAATTAAGAGACCAAAGATCAGAACCTAGTTCTTTACAGTGTCTGCCACCACCGTGTTCATCATCGCCGGCGCAATGTTGCTGGCGATTTTCTTTCTAATCGCCAGGCTCGCGATTCGCTTTGCCGTCCGCATTCTTATTGTCGGCGTTATTCTGATCGCACTGAGCGGTATTGCCGGATTTTGGTGGTGGACCAACCGGCTTGCTCCGCCTGCGCGGGCCCGGCCGCGTCCCACTCCCGCGAGAAAATCGACGAAACGGTAACCTTCCATCATGGGGAAAACAGATACCGACGAGCAGGCCGACGTTTTTATCGATCAACCGGCGGGGAGCACATCAAGCCGCGGTTTCGCGGGTTTGTGGCGGCGTTATCGTCTGCTGCCTCGAAATGTTTTCGCAATCAGCCTCGTCAGTCTGCTGAACGATGCCTCCAGCGAAATTATTTATCCGCTGTTGCCGATCTTTCTGTCCGTGACTCTGGGCGCATCGCCGGCCGTTGTGGGACTAATTGAAGGCGCCGCGGAATCGATCTCAAGCCTGCTTAAGCTGTTTGCCGGTTATTTCAGCGACCGCCGCGGCACGCGCAAAGCCTTCGTTGTGTTTGGCTATTCGCTGTCGAGTTTCGTGCGACCGCTGCTGGCGTTCTCGGCTAATTGGTACGAAGTGCTGGGCATTCGTTTGAGCGATCGCGTTGGGAAGGGAATCCGCAGCGCACCGCGTGACGCGATGATTGCCGACACGGTGCGAGTCGAAGAGCGCGGGCTCGCCTTTGGTTTTCATCGGGCGATGGACCATACCGGCGCGGTGCTGGGGCCCTTGTTGGGTTACCTGCTGGTTTTATATTTGGCAGTGGATCGCAATTCACCATCCGCTTCCGAATTCAAAAAAATATTTCTTGCGGCTTCGATACCGGCACTGGCAGCGGTCTTGGTCGCAGCTTTTTATGTGCGAGAAGTTAAGCGCAAACCACATGCTGCATCAGACAAATCATTACCATCGACGCCGCTCAAACTTTCACTACAAGGATTTGACGGAAATTTCAAGCGATTTCTTTTTATCGTGGCGCTCTTCACGCTTTCGAATTCATCGGACGCATTTTTGCTTTTACGCGCGCGCCAGGCAGGCGTCTCAATCGTCGCCATTCCTTTGTTGTGGGCGGCGCTCCATGTCAGCAAGGTCGTGAGTTCTTTGTATGGCGGAGACCTGTCGGACCGGTTGGGCCGGCGGCGTTTGATAGTGTCGGGCTGGATTCTTTATGCGGCCGTGTATGCAGGCTTCGCTTTCGTCTCGAGTCCGGGAACGGTGTGGGTATTGTTTATCGTTTATGGAATCTATTTTGGATTTGCAGAAGGCGCCGAGAAAGCGCTCGTCGCCGACTTGGTTCTACCGCAACAGCGGGGCACGGCGTATGGACTTTACAACCTCGCCTTCGGGATTACCGTTCTGCCGGCGTCTTTATTGATGGGCGGGCTGTGGAACTGGCGCGGTCCTGAAACAGCGTTCATCATTAGCGCGCTGTTAGGAATGATGTCGGCTGCGTTACTGTTGGTCCTGGTGCGCACGCGGCCTTCAGCTGGTGAACGCGCGATATCTGCCGCGCAATAATCATGAACTTTCGCCAAGCGCTGGGCCACGTAAGGCTGAACGAATGCAGCGCGGGCCGATTTGAGTTAACATAGGCCTGTTTTTGTCAGAATCCTGAGCAAATCAGCGTGTTTAGCGCCTTTCTCCTGATCAGTTAAGAATGACATTCGCCTCGATAGAAGAAGCCATCGCCGACATCCGCGACGGCCACATGATCATCATCGTCGACGACGAAGACCGCGAAAACGAAGGTGACCTGGTGTGTGCCGCTGAAAAGACCACCCCTGAGATTGTCAATTTCATGGCGCGGCATGCGCGCGGTTTGATTTGTCTGCCGCTAACGGAAGAACGTTGTGACGAACTGCATCTGACGACCCAGGTAGCCGATAACACTTCCTACCTGGGCACGGCTTTTACTGTTTCGATCGACGCGCGCAAAGGCGTCACGACCGGTATCTCAGCGGCAGACCGGGCGACGACTATTCAAGCGGCGGTGGATTCACAAACGCGGCCCCAGGACCTGGCCAGGCCGGGACACGTCTTTCCGTTGCGGGCAAAGAAGGGCGGCGTGCTGGTGCGTCCGGGACAAACCGAGGCGAGTGTTGACATCGCGCGCATGGCCGGACTTTATCCGGCCGGTGTTATCTGCGAAATCATGAATGAAGACGGCACCATGGCACGGCTGCCGGAGTTGAATGATTTTGCGGCGCGGCACAAATTGAAAATGATCACCGTTGCCGATCTGGTTCGTTATCGAATCAGCAAAGAGACGTTAGTGAAGCGAGCGGTCGAAACGGATCTACCTACCGTGTACGGGCGGTTCAAAGCAGTCGCATACGAGAACGTGATTAACGGTGACGTACACCTGGCGATGGTCATGGGCGATGTTAAGACGCACGAACCGGTGCTGGTTCGAGTCCACACGGAAAACGTTACCTGCGATATGTTTGGCTCGCTGATTGACGATACCGGGTTTCATCTCCACACGGCGCTTGAAAAGATTGCCGCAGCTGGGCGCGGTGTCGTTCTCTATCTGCGACAGCGCGAACACAGTCTTGATCTGGTGAACCAATTGCGCACGTATGCCGCGATGCAACAACGAAATATCGGAAAGCGTGAGGCGAGTCTGGAAACAGGATATGGCGCCGATCGCGATTACGGAGTTGGCGCGCAGATCCTGCATGACCTCGGTTTGCGGCGTATACAATTGTTGACGAATCATCCCCCAAAAGTTGCAGCGCTGGAAGGGTTCGCGCTCGAAGTGGTTGGCAACATCCCCCTTGGCCAACCTGCGCACCTCAAAGACCCGGCCGGCGAGCAAAAACAATCATCCGCGGAGAAAAAAGAGCAACGCACCTGAGTTCGTCTGTCATCTGTGACAGCAGACTCTTCCGGGTTCGGAAACTTTTCGGCTAACGAGCAAAGTTTCTTTTAGCTTTTCGAGATTCCCTCTCCCATTTGTCGTCGTTTCAGGCCACAATAGCGGCAACGTATGAGTGTAGACGATCGGGACAAGCAAACCGGTGGAGACTCGTCTTTATCGGCCAATGAGAAACGGGAGATTAGGGATGCGCTCCAGTCGAAAACTGACGAGCCGTTGCCGCCCGCCGCTGACGCGATCGCCGAACAAGATGCCCAACGAAAACATCCGGTGACTCCGCAGGGCAGACGCCGCCGCTTTCTCAATCGACGCAATCTAATAATCGCAACGACCGCCGCGGCCATCGGCGTGGTCGCTTTAATTTTGCTCGTGGTGATGTCATATCGACTCGGTTACGTCGATCGCTACGTCGCGGTGCAAATTAAGGACACCTTCGCGAAGTACGGCATTCGCGCTGAAATTCGAGATTTTCACACGACTTTTCCGCCGCAAACTGTCGAGATGTTGGGTGTCGAACTTTACGACAGCCAAACCGGGGAAAAGCTTGGAAAGATTGATCGCGTGCTGGCGACCGTTCGCATTGAGGATTTGTACGCGCTCAACCTCCAGCGCAACATCAATCTTAAAGATCTAAAAATCGAAGGTCTTGACGCGTGGGTAACGTTCGACGAGCAGGGCCGATCAAATTTCCGCAACATCCACATTCCCGCGCCCGAACCCAACCGGCGAATTCTCTTTGCTTATTCAACCGCGCACGTCGAAATCAAAAACGGCGTGATTCACTACGGTGACGCGAGCCATGAAATTTCCGGCGAAGCGCGCAATCTGAACGCGACGGTTCAGCCGGACGATCCTTCGGCGCCTGCTGAAAGTTGGATGAATACGGTAGTGCTCAGTTTATCCAATTCGACTTTCACCTACGACGGCCGGCCGATCGACAACATTGGAATCGAGGCGCATGCCCGAGTGAATCAAACACGCGCGGAAATTCAGGATCTCGTGCTTAGCTCACCGGTCGCGGAAGCTCGCTTTAGCGGCACGATGGACGATTGGCGCGCGCTTAGCTACCAGATGAACATCACTTCGTCTGTCGATCTCACGCAGCTTTCAGACGTACTGCGATCGGGCGCAACACTGCGTGGCACCGGCAGCTTTGCAGGCACAGTTTCGGGCCGCGGCGATCAATACAAAATCGAAGGCGAAGCAAAGTCTGACTCTGTGGCTGCCGACGGCATTCGTTTGCAGGGCCTGACCGTTACTGCAAAAGGAACGGGCCAGGGCAAAACGTATGACATCAATGGGCGCGCAGTCGCGTCGTTACTAAGTGCCGGCGACTTTCAACTCAATAACGTGCAGTTGGTTGGCGGTGTGATGGGAACCGGTTCAGACTTTCGCTGGCTCGGTGAATTGCGTGCGGCTGCCGAACGAAGTTATGGAACCACGATTACCGGGTTAATTCTTCAGGATGCTCGAGCCGAGATGAATGACGGCGTGTTGACAGCATCGTCGCGGCAATTTGTGGCTAACAGCCTCTCCAGTTCGACCGCGCGAGCAAGCGGAGTTAGCGCTTCAGACCTGCGACTGCGCAGTGATGACAACGCAACCACCGCAAGCGTGGCCCAGGTCAAGGCCGGAACCATCACTGCCTCGAACGCGCGAGTCAACGGCATTATCGCGAACGGGGTTGATATCGTCAGCAAACAAGGCGTTACCAGCGTGGTCGTGAAGAATGTGCAAGTCGGCAGTAGCTCGGCCGCGGGTGCAGAAATCGGCAGCATCAACATCGCGGGCGCGCGCTTGTCGATTCGCAATGGTCGAATGGAAGGGTCGACGGCCGACATCAACGCGGGCGCTGTGAAGCTGGCGGATGGTCAACTGGAAAACGTCAAGCTCACTAAACCAGTTTTCGTTGTTGAGCCCTCGGGACGCTATCGAGCCAGCGCCGATTTGAGTATCGGCGGCGGTGTGTTAGGCCAAATGAACATGGGCCAGGCGACCGCTAAAGTGGTGGCCACCAGCAGCGAGATCCAACTTAATAATTTTAAGGCAGATGTATTCGAAGGGCGCGCTAACGGCAACGCTCGGATAGCTCTCGGAAAAGGCGGCTCGTCGCGAATCGCCGCCACCTTCAGCGACGTAGAAATCTCTGGTCCATTTACCGCCTTTGCCGGCGCCGCGGTGCCGCTGGCGGGAAGAGCTACCGGACAAGTTGATCTCACTTTCCCGGGAACGGATTTCAAAGAGGCGACCGGAACACTTTCCACCAGGTTTACTGCTGAGAACGTGACCACGGACAGTGGACGCGTGCCGCTGTCCGGCGTTGTGGCCGTGCGCGCGAACCACGGTCTATTTCAAATCGATCAGGTTGATTTGCAAACAATGGCCACGAATCTGAAAGCAACGGGGCAGTTTTCTTTCAGTGGAGATTCAAACCTCAACGTCAATTTAAATTCGACCGACGCTTCGGAACTACAAGCGGTGCTGATCTCTTCAGGTCTGTTGCCTGAAGTCGAAGAGCAAATGCGAAGTTACGGCGTCGATGTGGGCGGGCAGCTGACTTTCAACGGCAGCGTTAAGGGAAGATTGAGCAATCCGGATCTGGATGGCCAGATAGCGTTGGGTTCGCTTTTGGTCAATGGAAATGATCTCGGATCACTGTCGGCCGGGCTGCGCATGACCGCGGCCGAATTGAGAATCGAAAACGGCCGCCTGACCGAACGAGACGGCGGCGGCATGACGTTCGAGCTTGACGCCCCACGTTCGGGAGAGAACAACACGACGTTCACGGCGACACTGGATCGCGTGAATGCCGGCGCATTAATCGCGGCGTTGCCATTAAGTAAATCGACGCGCGCTCAGTTTGCCGACACGCAAGCAGACGCGTCGGGCCAAATCAGAGTTACAGGCATTCCCAACGCGATGAGCGGCAGTGCTGATCTCCGGTTTGGGCCAGGCAGACTGGCCGGCGAATCGCTCGAGAGCATGGTTGCGCGCGCAACTTTTACCGGCTCGAAAGTCAGTATCGAGAATATTGATGCGCGCCTTGCTGCCGGTCACATCGTCGCGAACGGCAGTTACGACACCACCTCTAAAGCTTTCGATCTTCAGGGACGTGCCGAGGGCGTGCAGTTAAGCAGACTTGTTGCCCTGGCAAACCGCCCGGGCATGGGAACGGTTACTGGGACTGCGGACTTTAGTGCTCACGTCGTCGGAAACTTGAACGAGCAGGATTTCTCGGCTTACCAAATTACTTTTGATGGTGTTGGTAAGAACGTCGTTATCAACG
>DATENN010000048.1:0-2557 GCA_035275045.1 Pyrinomonadaceae bacterium | reverse complement strand
GCCGGATTTGTTCCGCGGCTCGCAACTTACCATCATCGGCCGTTACCGCAATCCGATAGACATGGATTTTGTCCGGCTGACCTTGACCGGCCGCAGTGGCGGCAGCGAACGAAAATTCTTTTACAACAGCCTCCGGTTTGCTCTTAACGAGGAAGCGAACGATTTCCTGCCACGGCTGTGGGCCACACGTCGCGTGGGTTGGTTAATGGAACAGGTACGAAGCAACGGCGAGCAGCGCGAGTTGCGCGATGAGATCGTCGATTTGGGGACACGATACGGGATCGTGACGCCGTATACCTCTTATCTTGCGCTCGAGCAAAATGCGCAGACGAATTTCACCAGTCGCGCGTTGAGTGATCTTCAGGCGTTGCGGCGGTCGTCGTCCGGTGGCGCTGTGCCGCCGCCGCCCAGCCCGGCCAAAGCAGCCGAAGCTCGCGCCATTACGGGAAATATTGCCGTTCAGCAAAGCAAACGCGCGCGAGCGCAACAGGACACTGATCGATTAGAGAAAGACGCGCAATCGGCCGGCACGCGCGTCGTGGGTGGCAAGACGTTCTACCTGCGTGACGGCGTCTGGACGGATGCCGAGTTCAAACCAGGCTCGAAGATGACCGAGACAACGGTGAAGTTTGGCAGCGATGAATACTTTTCGTTGCTGAAACAGAAACCGCGCCTCGCCGCATTCTTCTCACTGGGTGAACAAGTGGTGGTCGTGCTCGACGGAACGGTCTATCGTGTCAGCTCGAATCCGTAAACAACGGTGGTAACTCAAAACAAAAAGGCCGCTGGGAAATTATCCGAGCGGCCTTTAACTTGTCTTGCGCCGGTTGTTAAGGTAAAAACTGGTAAACGATCAAATCGAATTGCGAGTTAGGAAAATCAAACGCTGTGCGAATGCCAACGCGACGCTTAATCGTCCTCCTGCTTCTATTAACCCCTGCCATTGGCAAGGCCCAACAAGGCTGGACTGGGACTCGCGTCGGGCTGGAAGGGCGCGACTTGAATATCGTTTTCTTTCTCGACAACAAGCGCGGTTGGGTTGGTGGCGATGGTGGTTTTCTTGCTCGCACTGACGACGGCGGCGGCACGTGGGCACCACAAACGATCGATACGCCCGACGCAATCAATGACATCTATTTTCGCGATAAGGAGATCGGTTTCGTCCTGGCAGGCAACGCCGTTTTTTCTACGCATGACAACGGCGTGCGCTGGACCGAAGTCCGGCGGTTCACGCCGCGCGAATTTGAGGGCGCTGACGTCGAACTTTATAGCGTGCGTTTCGCCAATAAAAAAAAGGGCTGGGTGGTCGGTTCCGTTAGCAAAAACGATCGCGTCACTGACAGCATTTTGCTTTACACGGAAGACGGCGGTGAGACTTGGCGCCGCCAGCGCGCACCCAGCCGCCTTGAACTAATTCATATCGAATTTACTAACGAAAATCGCGGCTGGATCGTGGGAACTGGCGGCACCATTCTGGCGACCACAGACGGTGGTACCAGTTGGCTCAAGCAGGATTCAAAGACTAGCGCCACTGTCTATCATCTTGATTGCCGTGGCGAAAAACGCTGCCTCGCGGTCGGCGAGCGAGGCCTGATTTTGCGCACGCAGGACGGCGGACTGAATTGGGATGCCGTCACCATAAAGCAACGCGCAACGCTTTTGAGTGTTCAACTAATTGATGACGATACAGGTTGGGCGATCGGCCGTTCGGGCACGATATTGCGCACGGATGATGGTGGCGCGACTTGGATTGAACAAGAATCAGGCACTAAGCAAAACCTATACGGACTTTATTTTCTTAAGAAGATGGGGTGGGCAGTTGGCGGCGACGGTATGCTGCTGCGTTATCAACAATAGTCTTGCCGTTTGAGGATCAACCACGGGCAAGCAACGAGCCAATCGAACTTAACATCTTAGTTTTGAAGTTAATGGATGACCGTAGATTATAACGATCACCATAACATTCGGTTCCTCCTGTGATTACGCCCGGCAAAAGCCGGGCGCTTTTTTTAATGCGGTTCGAAAACTTGAACGTGGTTACCGATTTCCGGTGAATGTTAACGGAGGTGCGTCCTGCAAGGTAATAGTGCCTTCCATTTGATTTCCGTCGACCTGCGCGTTGACGTTGGCCTCCATGGAATGACCGGCGACATCTAGAGTTACAACAGCAGTCAAGCCATCACTATCAACTGCTATGGAAGACAACTGGCCGCTACCCATTTCGGATTCAACACTGCCGGACCAAACCTTTCGCTCTTGATCGAGTTTCAAAGTAGCAGGAATGCTTTGTCCTAACGGCGTATCGATTTGCAGTTGCCACTCGCCAAGGTACGTTTCAATTGAGACATGAGCAGCTTCGCCTCGCACCTTAGGCTTTCCCGAAGTGTTATAAAACTGGATGTCTTCGCAGTATGGCTTGATTTGATCAGTTAGTTGGGCGCCGTCTCCCACGATGACCAGCGCCGCCTCGTCGGGCCGCACGTATTTGTTCGCAACATCCTGAATCTGTTCGCGCGTCACGGCCTGTATTTTGCCGCGATAAGTCTCAAGATAATCG
>DATENN010000047.1:0-2965 GCA_035275045.1 Pyrinomonadaceae bacterium | reverse complement strand
CACGGATGAACACGGATTTTAATAAACTCTTCGAGGGCGCTTTCCCAGTGTTGAAGAGGGGCGAGGCCGATCTTTTCAGAGCGCAGGCAGCGCAAACGAGAATTACGTGGGCGGGGAGCAGGACGATTGAGGGTGTCTGATGAAATCGGCTCCACGACCGCTTCGGAATTCCCAATCAGCGCGACCGCCTTACGAGTAAATTCCTCGAAACTGACACCCGGTCCACTGTTCACGACGTGGTAGATGCCCGGCACATCCAGCTCCGCCAACTTACGTAACCGCTCAGCCAAATCTATGGCATACGTCGGCGTTCCGTACGTATCTGTTATCGCCTTCAGTTTCTCGCCCTTTAGCGCACGCTCAACAACAGTGCTCAGGAAATTATTCCCGCCGCGACCGAAGATATATCCCGTGCGAACAACGATCGAACGATCGTAGGCCAGTGTGGAACAGCGTTCACCTTCAAGTTTTGCGCGTCCGTAAACGCTTTGAGGATTGGGCTCGTCTTCCTGTGTGTAGAACCCCTCTTTGGTGCCATCGAAAACATAATCAGTCGAGATCGTTACGAACACCGCATTCGCATCGCGACTGGCAACTGCAAGATTTTCAGGCCCGCGAGCATTGGCGGCAAATGCCCGTTCAGCGTCTGACTCACACCCATCAACGTTGGTCCACGCGGCACAATTTATCACTGCATCCGGCCTGGTCCGGTCTACTGTCCGCCAAACATCTTCAGCATTCGCAATATCCAGCTTCCCGTGATCGTAAGCAAAAACCGTGTCGCCATTCGCCTCGCAAAACTCACGTAGCGCCCGGCCCACCATTCCTGCCGCGCCTGTTATAAATATTTTCAAATTGCGCCCACCTCGGTTCCATATTGCGTACGGTAGTAGTCCCGGTAAGCACCGCTGCGCGCCCGTTCAAGCCACTGATTGTTGTCTTGATACCACGCGATCGTTTTTTGTAAACCACTTTCCCAGGTCTCGAGCGGCCGCCATTCCAATTCGGTCTCGATTAGCGTTGGATCGATAGCGTACCGGCGATCGTGGCCGAGACGGTCTTTGACGAATTGAATCAACGAATGTGGCTTGCCGAGCGTGTCGAGGACCGACTTGGCAACGTCGATATTGCGCCGTTCATTGCGCGCGCCGATGTTATAAACAGACCCCGATTTGCCGTTTTTGAGCGCTGACAAGATGGCGCGGCAATGGTCGTCGACGTAGATCCAGTCGCGCACATTTTGTCCGTCGCCGTACAGTGGAATCGGTTCGTCATTCATTGCGTTAGCAATTGTGAGCGGCAAAAACTTCTCGGGAAACTGTCGTGGTCCATAGTTATTACCGCAGCGAGTAATGACCGTATCGAGACCAAAGGTGTGATGGGCCGCGCGCACCAAATGCTCAGCTGCGGCTTTGGACGCGGCGTAGGGACTATTCGGCGCAAAGGGTGACGCTTCACTAAAAAATCCGTTTCCGTTTTCCGGCAAACTTCCCATCACTTCATCGGTAGAAATATGAACGAAACGTTTGACGCCGCGCTCGCGACTCGCATCGAGTAGAACCTGCGTGCCGATAATGTTTGTTTGCAGAAACTTCGCCGCATTCGCAATGCTCCGATCAACGTGAGACTCCGCCGCGAAATTTACGACCACATCTGTTTGTTCATCCAACGCAGCTAAAACTGCGCGGGGATCAGCTATGTCGCCTTTTACGAAACGATAATGGTCCGTAGTGATTCCCGCGAGGTTGTCCGGATTTCCCGCATAAGTAAGATTGTCAAAGTTAGTAACAAAAGTTGACGGAAACTCATTGATAGTAAGCTGGACGAATGCCGAACCGATGAAGCCCGCTCCGCCAGTTATGAAAATTTTTTGCATATAAGAAGGGGTGTGAACCGGCTAACTCCGCATGAATTTTAATGAAAATATCGCTTGACTTCTAAAAGAAGATAGATTAAAAAGGCGCCCTTTCTGAGTCAAGGCTACTGCTTTTTGATCCTACAGTGAGCACGCACGCCGACTCCCATTTATGTTAGTGGCGTATCTTCTGCCTTTGGAAAAACTATCGTCTTCAAGTTGCCAACTACTTTACCTGCAATTTGAATGATCCACATGAGTAAAACCTGAATGGTTTGGCTCTCGCTAACTTAAGGTTACGGAATCTAGATCTTACGATTAATGGTCCAACCGCCCGCCGGTTGATCATCGATGGTGAGCAGTCTCAAGGCTGCTGTTCAATGTTCTTCGAGAATGGCTTCAATCGCCCCTTCCACCGCCCTGCACACCCCCGGCATCAGGCGGCAAGGGCAATTTCCACCGCGCATGCCCAGTATCTGAGAGCAAACAAGGAGACATATGAATCAAAGAAGCGCACCCCTATCGCATTTTTTGCCTACGAAGTTCATTCGCATCTCTATTGCAGTTGCTGTTTTTAGCTTAGTAGCATTCGGCGTGTCCTATGTACCACGCTCCGCTTCATCAAATGCTATAAAAGTCTCGCAGCCCTCCTCAATGAAAGCTCTTTCAATACTTTTTCAGGAGACCATAGCCACATACGCGGCTGATTGCACAACTCCAAAGAGTTCATTCGTTTTAGGAGAAACGGTTTGCGCGAAAACAGACAGCGTCGATCTCAACTTTCCCGGTGGCCGTTGGGTTCACTGGTTGAGATCGGATAACAGTATCGCGTTTGGTGGTAGTGGTGTTACTGACATTACGACCAATCCGCAAACTTTCACCTTCGTCCCCGATCAAACAGGGTCATGGAAAGCTACCATCGCCGAGACCGGCGATATTTCACAAACACCGGCGATTTTCACCGTGGCCGCCGCGCCACCGCTCGCGACTTACGAAGCAGACTGCGTAACTCCAAAAGCATCTTTCGCTCTTGGCGATACAGTATGCGCGAAACTGGTCGGAACGCCTGCGATTCGTAGCCGCCTGGCAATCCTGAACACCGCGGGCTTT
>DATENN010000046.1:0-3185 GCA_035275045.1 Pyrinomonadaceae bacterium | reverse complement strand
ACCACCGAATCCGGTCCAACCTAAAGCCGAACCGGTGACACCGCATGTTGACAGCCCGCCGCCGGCGGTTACGCGCCCGCGCGAAGTTGATCCGGCGAAGAAAAAGGGAAAGAAAGGTGGCGATGAACCACCTGGATAGTGTGGGTGAGAGTGGGCGGCGGTGAAAACATAAGAGATTTACCATTTCTCATTTGCGATTTCGGGTTTGCCATTGGGCTAACGGCGCGTGGAGAAGTAAATCGACTCGGCGCGCCGTTGCTTTATGCATTTTGACGAACAGAACCTAGTTAAACGCGCCACTTTGTCTAACGTAAAAAGATCTGAATTTCAGCATCCTCGGGAAATACTGCAACCAAATATCGTCTGCTGCCTTCCTTGACGCTCATTTTGGCATCTGTTATAAAAATTTTTCGCGCCCGAGCATGGTTTTCGTAACTATGCAGGGCGCTTATTCCGCAGTAGCTCAATGGCAGAGCATTCGGCTGTTAACCGAAGGGTTGTAGGTTCGAGTCCTACCTGCGGAGCCAACAATTCCAATAATTCAGGCCGCTTCGCGCGGCCTTTTTCGTGCGTCGAAGTCGTTCGCTGATTTCCGCCCGAGGCTCGCATTCAGCGTGTAACGCGCCAGGACCTTTTCCATTTCCGCTTGCACCTCATCGCGATCTGGGAGAATATTTCGCACTCAATCAATACCAAGTTGTCTTATCGATTCTAAGTAAACGCCGAAGCTCTTCGAGCAACACCAGCCAGAGCTTGTCGGATGATGAAAGGGTCTCCATGGAGCGTCGCATAACGAACTGGGTGAGTCCGAATCTAAGTGCCGAAATGCCGTTGGTTGCATACGGACAGGCGGGACAACCTCTACTCATGTTTCCCACAGCGGCGGCAGATTATCTCGAGTACGAACGTTTCCACCTGGTCGATGCGATCAAACATCTGATTGAAGCAGGACGCTTGCGCGCTTATTCGATCAACAGTGTGAATCGTTACAGCTTGTTGAATGAGCAAATGCCGCCGAATCTCAAAGCTGAATTGCTCACCCGTTTTGATCGTTACATCATCGACGAAGTTCTGCCGTTGATACGAAAAGATTGCGGCGACGAAAACGCTAAGCCGATTACTACTGGCGCGAGCCTGGGAGCGTTTCTAGCAGCGAACGCTTATTTCAAACATCCCGATCTGTTTCGGGGCGTCATCGCGATGAGTGGCAGCTATGATGTGCGCTCGTACCTGAAGGGTTTTTACGATGACAATGTCTACTTCAATAATCCCGCCGACTATCTGCCGAACTTAGACGACGATCGCTATCTGCCGATGTTGCAAAAGGCTGATTCGATTTACATCATGTCCGGCAAAGGTTCGTACGAAGCGCCTGAGCGCAGCGAACACCTTGCCGAGATTCTCAAGTCAAAAAATATCCCTCATACATTGGACCTATGGGGCGAAGACGTAAATCACGACTGGCCCTGGTGGCGAAAAATGCTGCCGTTCACATTGGAGAAAATCGTATAAGCCGGCGTGTCCAATTTTTCGTGTACATATTTCCGAAATTGCATCCTCGACTAAAGCCGCTTTGCGGTTGCCAACGGCCACCTCATCACATACTGAAAGGTTTTCCCTGCGTTTGACACTACTCACTCAATGTTCTTTTGTCTTCAAACTGAACAAATCTGTCGCCAATAGCGCTGTTCGGTCGCCACGGTCCATCCTTGGGATCGCTGTGGCCAATCAAACATTTGGTTGCGATTGTTTGTAACGTCCAGACGCAACCTGATCGTTTCAGTTACGAATTGGGCCGCTGCCAGGTTAGCCGGTCGCTGGACGCTCTTAAGACGGTTTGATGTATCATCAACGGGATCGCTTCTAAAATTATTCAGCGATCTTACTCGGCCGTCTTAGGGATTCGCAGTAACTCTCCTTTCTTGTTTACCGCATAAATGAATGATGAGCAGCAAGTGCAGATAAAAAGCGGCGGCCACCGCACGCCGGTTTGGCGACGCCGTTTGCTGCGGCTCGCCTTGATCTGGGGTGTTTGGACGTTCATCGGTATTGTATTCACGCTGCAGAGTTATTTCACTGCACTGCGATCGCAGCAGCCGATGACGATGTTGGACTCGGCCTATCTGCAATTCACGTGGTCTTACCTATGGGCGTTGTTCACGCCGCTGGTACTCCTGGCGGCCGCAAAAATTCCATTCGAACGCAACAACTGGATACAAGCGTCGGCACTACACGTTCCGATCAGCCTCGGCCTCAGCATCATTGTGACGGCGATTGGCCACGTCTTTGTGTGGTATCACTTTGGCAGGGAGATGGGCCGGTCATTCTCGTTCAGTCGCATGACGAGCTTTGTCGTCTCGAACTTCAGCGAAGGCGTCGGCATTTACATGCTGATCGCGCTGTTTAGTTACGTGCTCAGTTATTACCGCCGCTTTCGTGAATCACAACTAAAAACTTTTCAACTCGAGGCCCAACTATCAAATGCGCAGTTGCAGGCGTTGAAGATGCAACTGCAACCGCACTTCTTATTCAATACCCTGCATTCTATCTCTGCCCTCATGAGTAAAGATTCCGAGGCAGCTCGGAAAATGATCACACGCCTCGGAGACTTTCTCCGTCTCACTTTGGAGAATTCAGGTACACAAGAGGTGACGCTCGAACAAGAGCTTGCCTTCCTTCAGTGTTATCTGGAAATCCAACGAATTCGATTTCAAGACCGGTTAACCACCGAAGTAAATGTTTCAGAGGAAACCCTCGACGCCAAGGTCCCCAACCTCATACTCCAGCCCATTGTTGAGAACGCGATCCGCCACGGCATCGCGCCTCGTTCAAGTCCGGGCCTCATCGAAATTCACACGGAACGCCACAACAGCACGCTTCGTATTCAGGTGCGAGACAACGGACCGGGCCTTTCCGATCATCGGAAGTCCGAGAGAGTTTTCAAGAAGGGTCTCGGGTTGGCTAATACTGAGAAGCGACTGGAACAGTTATACGGCGCTGAGCATCTGTTCGATATCGGAGACGATCCGCGGGGCGGCCTGTTAGTAACTCTGGAAATACCCTTTCATCAAGACGGTTCCGCCGGCACCGAAGTCGTTTAGCTTCCCTTCACCCGAGCCCATCACGTCCAAAGTTTTTTGCCAGAAATTCAATGCGCGCGGTGTCAGCAAAACACTCCCCCGCTT
>DATENN010000045.1:0-3333 GCA_035275045.1 Pyrinomonadaceae bacterium | reverse complement strand
CAATCCCACAAACGGGGCCGTTGAGCCGATAGTCGCGAGTCCCGACAGGCCGCGTTTGAATTCAGCAGTCTTGATGGCAATCGCTCGCTGCAGCGCGCGTTTCGAAGCTTCGATTTCGTCGCCGGAAATATCGGACGACTGTTCGTGAGCGCGGAACTCCTGCAAGCCACTGCTGACGACCATGGCCAGGTGAGACTTGCGGTGCTTGTCGCTGATGTTGATTGCTTCTTCGATGCGATCATTCTTAAGTGCCTGAGCAACGCGCGGCGCGAACTCACGCGACTGCTTTTTGGCGGCCGAGTAAGTCAGGTACCGCTCGACCATGATTGCGATCGAATACACGGACATGATCAAAAGAACGATTACGACGCCGATAGCGACGCCGCCCATGCTCTTAATCATGGAAGTGATCGAGAAGTGATCCGCAGCGCCTTCCGGGCTGGCTGCCGGTGCGGCTTGCCACATCAAGACGATCAAGCCAAATGCTTTCGTTCCTAGAAGACTTGTTAGAATAGTCACGGTAAAACCCTCCAAAGGTTTTTATTACATTGATTGCTCGCAGGGAACCCGCAAAAGAGCCTGCAGAGGCTCGAACGCGCTGAACCTCCGCAGATTATTGGGCCACGAAATTGTACGTAATCACGCCCGTTACCTTTACCGGCTGGCCGGAAAGTTTAGTGGGCGAGAATCGCGCACCACGCGCGGCGGCGACAGCCACAGCTTGTAACAGCGGATGGCCGGATACCGCGTGTGCCGAGATCACACTTCCATTTTCGTCAATCACCACTTGCACAACGACCGTGCCTGAGGCATGCGCGGTGCGGGCAATTGCTGGATATGCGGGTTTGGGAAGACTGATAGCTTTGCCGTTAAGAACGCCACCCGAAACCGGATGCGACGGCGGAGTTGGTTTCGGTGGCGGCGGCGGCGGAGGTTCGTCTGCGATGTTTACCTGAGTCGGGCCGGCCACGATTCCCGTTCCCGTGCCTGGACCAGCGATAGGCGCAGCCGCAACCACGTTCTCATTTCCAACCACGGTGGTAACGCCGCGACGCACCGGCGGCACATCGCTCGCCTTCGCCGACACTTCCTTGGGTACCAATTCAGTGCGCGTTACATCGGCGATCAATTCCTTGCGGACGTCGACGTTGGGCTCAGCTTTGGTTGGTTTGACTTCTTCTTGTTTTTGCGGCTGCTGCTGCTGAGGCACAGGCACTGGCGCAACCAGCGTGGTCAACTCGAGATCCTGACTGTCGAGGTTGGCGACAGTGAACCAGATGCTGCCGACGATAAAAGCCACGCCGACCACTGCGTAAATCGCCACCGTGCCCATGATGAAGGAGCCCTTCCGCGACAAATCTTGTTTGTGCGAGCCAGACTCAACAAGGTTATCGAACATATATCCTCCCTATTCCGGTGCCAAATGGATCAGGGGTGCAAATAATTTACGACGCGAACGATCGATTCCTTAATTGCACTCAAACGTCGATCTTCCCGGCTTGAGCTCTACTACAAATGAAGGGGAACGTGCAGCTAGTTGAGCACCGCCAACCGATTTTGAAAAGCCGCTATGCGAGAAAAAAACTCGCCGGCCTGCTCAACAGACTGCCCCGCCCACAACCTGCGTATTCACAAAATGCGGGTCGACTCTTGAGTATTTAATTGGCCAGCAACGGCAGCAGTCTATGCCGCCTCCCGCAACAAGTCAAGCGCAAATTTGAAGATATTATTGCGACAAATGCCGTATTAACGCCTGTTTTAGAACTTCGTCAGGCGCGGCCAACGCCACGCGATCGCTTGCGCGTATCGACCGGTGTGACCTCGTGTTTGGCAGCGCCACGAGTTCGCTGATCGCGGTTTGCCGCGACCGCTGCGTTGCGATTTGCAAGCTCAAGGCGCTGTTCCCACCACACCATGATCGGACTCGCGATTGCGATAGATGAATAAGTGCCGAAACTGATACCGATTAACAATGCCAGCGAGAAACCGCGCAGCACCTCACCACCGAACATCACCATTGAGAGCACCGATAGAAAGACCAGGCCGGAAGTGATGATCGTGCGCGACAGCGTTTGATTGATCGAATCGTTCGTAATCTTATAAAGAGAGTCGCGCCGGTGCAGCCGGCGATTTTCGCGAATGCGGTCGAACACGACAATAGTGTCGTTTACGGAAAAGCCTACTAGCGTCAACAGCGCGGCAATCACCGTCAAACTCACTTCCCATTGGAAAATGGAAAAGAAACCGAGCGTCACCAGCACATCGTGAAACACGGCAATCACAGCTGCCGCTCCATAAGTCCATTCAAAGCGAAACGCGATGTACATCA
Source organism: Pyrinomonadaceae bacterium (assembly GCA_035275045.1). Lineage (GTDB taxonomy): Bacteria > Acidobacteriota > Blastocatellia > Pyrinomonadales > Pyrinomonadaceae > PSRF01. The sequence continues at coordinate 1,004 of DATENN010000045.1, read as the reverse complement.
AGATTCCAACCAGGGCCGCGAGGGTGACCGCTATGGCCTTGTTGCGCAGCTGCGCTCCGGCGACGGCGCCAACCGCGTCTGTGCCCAGGATGTCGTAAGCGTCGTGCTCATTGCCAAATTTATTCAGCCCGTTTTTCACACGGGCGCGCCCGAGGTCAACCTGGCTTTGTGAACCTTCGCCCGATCCTTCTAGCGGCAGTTTTATCAGGACGGTGTCGGGTTTGTCGGTGACCGGCTGAATGATTGCGTCCTTAACACCCGTGGCGGCCAGCGCGTCGCGAATGGCTTCCGGGGTAGGTCGTTGCTTGAATTTCGCCGTTACAACCGTGCCGCCTTTAAAGTCGACGCCCATGTTGAAAGCGTCCGAGCCATTCGGATGTTTCCATTGCCTGAAAACCGCCGATGAAAGACCGGCCAACATCAGCAGGATCGAAATAGCAATAAAGATTCGCCGGTTCGCCAGCCAATCGATCTTAACGTCCTTAAAAACTTGAATCATTTTTCCTGTACTTTGACCTTCGTACTTTGTTCTTTGCTGTCAGTAGTCAGTTATTAGGTCGTCAGTTGCAGGCGTAATCACGGTGCAACTGACTACGGACAACGAACTACGGACAAGCGCGCGTTAGATACTCAGCGATTCCATTTTCCGCTTTCGGCTTAGTTCCCACATGAAAATGGTGCGCGAAACATAAACGGCTGAGAACAGATTAATTACCAAACCCAGCACCAGGGTCACCGCGAAACCTCGCAACGGTCCCGTGCCAAAAACGAACAAGAACAATGACGAGATGATTGTCGTCACGTGCGTGTCGATTATTGTTACGAACGCGCGCGCGAATCCCTGCTCGACCGCCGAAGGCACAGTTTTGCCGGTACGCAATTCTTCCCGGATGCGTTCAAAGATAAGCACGTTCGAGTCTACCGCCATACCAATCGTCAGAATGATGCCCGCAATACCCGGCAGGGTCAGCGTGGCTTGAAAGATAATCAAACCGGCGAGCATC
>DATENN010000044.1:0-10081 GCA_035275045.1 Pyrinomonadaceae bacterium | reverse complement strand
TTTGCTCGATGGGCTTGCGTCCAAATGAAGTTCGCATTCGGAACAAAGCGTGGCGCTCTACTGGTTGGCGCAATGTGTCCGGCGCTTCTGGTTGGACAAACAATGCCGGAGCAAACTGTCGCTACCAAGAACTGCCCCACCATCACTGTAGCGTGTCCCGCAGCGCTGAACTTTGACAGATCGTTAACGTTTCAGGCAAACGTGGCAGGCGCTGTGTACAGTTTGATTGGTTACCACTGGCAGGTTTCAAGCGGGCGCATACTCGAAGGTCAAGGTACCTCCATAATCAAGGTGGATATGCATGGTTTCGGCGGCCAGGCAATTGTCGCAACGGTGAGTATTTCCGGTCTAACGAGCGTTTGTCCTGCTCAAGCTTCCTGCGCGTTACTCCCTGGCCTTCCGCCGCCGCCGGCAAGACTCTTCGATCGCTACTACCCAACACATCTCGCGCATGCGACTACGAAGCGACGTCGCGCGAAGCGTGGAACGTTCGCCAGTAAAGCACGTACAAAAGGAACACGCGGGCACTAGCTGTTATGACTTCAGAAATTACAAAAGTTACTTCGCATATCAACCCGAACGAGGCGCTCATATTCGAGCGCTCGCAGACCGGTCGAGTTGGCTATCGCTTGCCGCCGCTGGACGTTGAGGAACAACCGATTGAAGCAATCGTGCCCCGGCAATTTCTGCGTGACGACGACCTCGAGGGAGTGCCGGAAGTAAGCGAAGTGGACGTGATTCGCCACTTTGTGCGCATGTCGACCTGGAATTATTCAATCGATCAGGGCATGTACCCACTTGGCTCGTGCACGATGAAGTACAACTCGCGGCTGAATGAAAAAGTTGCGCGCATCGCCGGTTTCGCGGGACTTCATCCGTTGGTTGAGGACGAAGATGCGCAAGGCGCGCTCGAAGTAATTTACGAACTACAGCAACATCTTGCTGAAATTACGGGCTTGCCTGGAATCTCTTTACAGCCCGCAGCAGGCGCGCATGGTGAGATGACCGGCGTCATGATCATCCGCGCTTTCATCGATGCGCGCGATGGCGCGGAAGCGTCTGCGAAACGTCGCACCATGCTGATCCCGGATTCAGCGCACGGCACAAACCCCGCTTCGGCTCACTTGTCGGGATTTTCCGTCAAGACGATTCGCTCAACCGCGGAAGGACTGACTGATCTCGATCACCTGCGCGAGTTGTGTTCGCACGGCGAGGTTGCGGGATTAATGTTGACGAACCCGAATACGCTCGGACTATTTGAGAAGAACATCCAGGAGATTTGTCGCATAGTTCACGATGCCGGCGGGCTGGTGTACATGGACGGCGCGAACATGAACGCACTCGTCGGCGTCGCTCGACCAGGGGACATGGGCGTCGATGTCATTCATCTAAATCTGCACAAGACATTTTCCACACCGCACGGAGGTGGCGGGCCAGGCTGCGGCCCATGTTGCTGCACCAAAGAACTCGAACCGTTCTTACCTGTTCCGCGCGTTGTAAAGAACGAGCCGATTGATAGTTCCGGCTCCGGTTCGCGGACAACTCGAAACTCGAAACTCGAAACTCGAAACACTTTCAGTCTCGATTTCAACTATCCACAATCAATCGGGCGGGTTAAAGCTTTCTTTGGCAATTACGGAATGATGCTGCGCGCGCTGGCCTACATTCAGACGCACGGTAACGATGGCCTGCGCGAAGCGACCGAAGCGGCGGTGTTGAATGCTCGATACATCGCGCATGGTCTGACCAGTGACTTTGATAAGCCCTACGACAATCCACCGATGCACGAAGTTGTATTCACGGATAAGCGCCAAACCCGAAAAGGCGTGCACACTCTGGACATCGCCAAGCGATTGATCGACTACGGCTTTCATCCAATGACAATCTATTTTCCGCTTATTGTTCAGGGTGCAATGTTGATTGAACCGACTGAATCGGTCGGGCGCCAGGAACTGGACCAGTTTGTAGAAGCGATGCGTTCGATTGCGCGCGAAGCGATCGAGAATCCTGAACTAGTTTTGAACGCGCCGCATTCCACCCGCATTGGACGGCTTGATGAAGCCGCGGCCGCGCGGCGTCCGGTGCTGCGCTGGAAACCGAAGCAAACGGCAACCGCCGCTCAGTAAACCTCAAGCACGGCCGGCTCTTTAACCAAAGCGAAGGTGCCACACTATCTGCTAGAGTGGTCGACCACCAAAATGCAGCCCATCATTAGAAGTCAGGGCGCGCCCGGCACTCGCATCGTTTTCTACAGGTTTGGCGGCGAACTTGGTAGTTGGAAGCCAGACAAAACAAAAACCTTTATCGACTGGACCGGTTCGACTCGAAAATTGAATCTATGGGTTGTCGAGGCGCGGCTTAGGTTATGCCTCCCACGTCGATTGATCAGAGGAGGCCTTAGAGGCTGTTTCTTTCTCTCCGCTGCTCGGCACTTTCAGCAAGGCAAGCCGTTGCACGATCCGGCCGTTAAGCAGGTGCTCTTCTACGATCTCGGGGACATCAGCCGCTCGGACTTGCGCATACCAAATGCCATCGGGATAGACCATTACCGCCGCTCCAATCGCGCAGAAGCCCACCGAAGCACATTCCGTGACGAGGACGCTTCCCTTCGGATTCTTTCCCTTCTTTGCTTTGCCGAACAAGATGCCTCGCGCCAACAACTCCTGGTCAAATGCTTCCTTCACCAACGGACTGTCCACCGCTGAACATGATTTTCCGGTACAAACGAAGACGTGATGGCGAATCGGCGCAGTCAACACCGGCGCCAGCGTCTCGAGCGCTTTCTGATCTATATTCGGTTCTTTGGCTGCCATTGAATTAATTGTAACGCAAACTTTGTTTGCGGGCCCTGCGGATGGCAACTTACGAAGGTACGGAAACTGAAGTTTGCTCTACATCTCAATGCCGATCCAATGTAGAATACGCGCGAAGGGCGACCGCTCTCACGGACCGCAACGGGATTGAGCGGGACGGAAACGGTCGCCCAAATTAGTGTCCCGCTCTTCAATCGGATTCAACACGGATGGCAACCGGTCTCGTCATACATCTCTCCTCAGGTAAGGACAAGCACACTCATGTGCTGACCGACGAACACATTCGCATCGGAAATTGTGAAGACTGTGCCGTGCGGCTCCGCTCCTCTTCGCTACCGAACGACGGCGCGAATAACGGCGTGGTGCTTGAGCTGGCGCGAACTAATGGAGCTTATCGAGTGGTGGGCTTCGATCGCGCGCTCTCGCTAACTCATAACGGCAAGGCAGTGCGCGCAAATCAGGAAATTGAAGACGGGGATGAAGTCCGCCTTGATACGTCTAATCTGCTGTTAACGTTTTATCCGATCCGATCGCTGCCGGCGGTCGTCGACAACCGGTCACACGAAGCGCACGTCGCTCCTTTTATCGAACAAGCTGCTATCGAATCGGCCGCCACAACACGGCGGGATGACGCGAAAGTCTTTCTTCGCGAATTTACACGAGAACTGGTGCGCGAGATCAATCCGAGCACCAAGGCAGTCACACTGATCATTGCGTTGGCACTGGTTGGTGGAATTCTTTACATCGGATTTTCGATGTTCAAAGAACTCCAGCGTACTCGACGCTTGATCGACGACCAGCGCGCCCAGTTGGTCCAAGCCCAAAAGCAGGCGTCGCAAATGAATCAAACCTTGACGGACATCGGAAGGTCCAACAAGGAGATTCGAGACAGTCTTTCGCTGGCTGTAAAGCTGCGCAGCGATTTTGGCGCCGGCGTTTGTCTCATCGCCGGCTCTTTTTATTTTGTTGAGGCCGGCACTGGACGTCCCTTGCGGTATCCGGAAGCGCAAACAAATGAAAGCGGCAGCGCGGTGCAAACGGGCGGCGAGCCAACAACCTTGACTCCTGACGGCAAGGCCGCAATTGCGGAGTTCGAATTTGTCGGTACCGGTTTCTATGTAGGCGACGGCTTTGTCGTAACTAACCGGCACATCGCCCAACCGTGGCTGGCAGACGAGCGCGCGCAAAGCTTGAGCAGCAGCGTGCGCGGACAAGCTCGGCTGCGGAAACTCAACGCCTATTTTCCTGAACATGCGCAGCCGATGCCGCTGAAGTTCAAGGTTGCGGGCAGTCGCGATGATCTGGCTTTGTGCCTGCTGGATGTTAAGGACCTGCCCACGGACATACCGGTTCTGCCTTTGGAAACGGACCAGGACGCAGTCGCCGTCGGCAAGACTGTTGTGATGATGGGCTACCCTTCCGGGCCTGATCGATTGCTGGCGCTGCTGGATGACGCCGAGTCGCGCGGTATTCAGCAACGCTATGGTTCGCTGGATTCCCTGTTAGGCTACCTGGCAGAAACTCGTCGCATACAACCGCTGACGACCCAAGGCAACATCACTGATCTTGACGTGCGCCGTATCGCGTACGACGCGCGCACGGCTGAAGGCGGATCCGGCGCCCCGGTATTTGGACCAACCGGCCGAATCATCGGCGTGAACTTCGCTGTTTTTACTGAGAACCAAGCTTCAAACTTCGCGGTTCCTATTCAATATGGCATTTCCCTACTCGAGCGATCGGGATGGAAACCACCGCCACCGAAAGACGTCAAGGAGTCCGATAACGCTGCGTCTCAGTAGGCGAACAAATTCCACTTTAGTAATGCGTCAGTGCATCATTTCAGGCAGACGTGTGTCGTTTATGCTGCAACGCAGGACCACTTCTGGCTCATCCCATAATTTGTATGATTGCTTTTGCAATGATTTTCATGCCTGGGGCTGATGCTCTTTTCAACTAGTGATATATTCTTCTCTATTATTCGGGCCGGGCATACTGTTTGCTGAAGCCCAGCCCAAAATTTCATAGTCCAGGCATTGCAGAATACGAGACGGGGCAAGAACAGAATAGAATTAATCTTTTGCAACGCCTGAAGAATTAGCTTCGAATGAACTTGAAACCTGTCCGGCCGGTCCAGCTGGCCCTAATCGTCTCTGCGTTAATGCTGACAGCTGCGGCGAATGCTTTTGCTCAAGGCAAAACCGAGCGTCCGGCCAGCGAACCTACCGAATCCTCCGATCTCTTTCGCCTGGAACGTGTGCCCGTTGCCGGCGGCGCTGAGTTGATTACGATTCGCGCGCGGTTGAACGATTCTGGTAATTCAAACAACGTTGATTTCGTCCCTCTGGTTACTGTGCTGCGTGACACGCTTGGTGATTCGGATCCGGAAAACGATCGGCTGCGGTATATCTGGCCGCTAACTTACACGCGGCCGAGCCGGCGGCAACGCATTCTCGGCGCGGTGCCGTTTTTGTATAGCCGTGTGGGTAACAAACACGATGCTGGATCGGGACCGCCTCCTCCGGTGATGGACTTTGCCGCGGCTGATCACGAGGTTTGGAACAAGTTATTTTGGACGGCCTTACAAAGCGTTTTTCTGGATTCGTATGGGATCCCGGTCAAAGCCTCGACACGTTCCTATCAGGAAAACCTATCGTCCTATCGCAAGTCCCACATCATTCGCGCGCTATCAGTCTTAGCGCTGTATGATTCTGTCCAAGGCACCAAAGCATTCTCTGAGACCGAGCTGGCTGAAATTCAGGCGCGATTGCGTCTGACGGACAAAATGTTTGGCGGGCTGGTCGGCGATCTAAAGCTCGAACGATTCAACGACAAGCAAATCACGCAAGCGAGAGACGATCGCGGTCACAATTGGGAACTGTTGCGTCAGCGCGCGGAAGCCGAATCATTATTTTTCGAACCCTTAACGATGCCTGACGGCAGCGCGACGCATGCAATGCTGTGGGTTTCGAAACGTGACCTCGGCAATAATCACGGTAAAGATTACGACAGCCGCTTTCTTAATATCTCCAGCCCGTGGTCTGACAAACGTTTAATGACCTGGTCGGGCTACACGGAGACAAAATACTTTGATGCGGATAATCGTCCGGTCAGCGCTGAAACGGCCGGCGCCAGAGCGGAGGAAATGATTCCGCTCGCGCTTTACGGCCTGGACAATCCTAAGATCCCGATGGTGCTCGTCGATTTTCGGGATTCGCTGAACCCGAAGAGGCGCGAGATGTCGCGTCGCGCGCTGCACGACGTCACTAAGAACGTTTTGTCCTTATCCACATTCGGCGATCTGCCGTACTTTCTAGGCCGATCGATTTTTGATTTTGTGACCGGCCGGCGCGGGATGGATGTCAATCAACCGACACGTTTGCATACCTACGCGCAGTTGAAGCTGTTGTTGTCGCTCACGCAATCGCTTGAGCCGGAGTTGCGGGACGAAATCGGTAAACGAGTTGAGAAGGTGTCACTTAATCCCCTCGAAAACGATCTCGACGTTGAGACGCGATTGGCAAAAGAGCAGTACGGCGCCCTTCTCGCTTACGCAAGCAAGCCTGATGGCCTGCCGGCCAAACTCGATCGCGATCGCCGCGCCGAGATGTTGCCGCTCGCGCATAGCCGGAAGGAACAAATTTTATTTCGCACAGCGAACATCCTCAGTTTTGGCGCTTATACGCATCGCGAAAGCGCGTCGCCCGAGATGCCTGAACAACTCGATGTCGCGCGGCGGCTTAATTATCACATCCGCTTTCTTAAAGAAGTCGCCAAGTCGAGTCCGCAAATTGAAGTTGTCTGGAACTTGTCTGACGTGAAGCGATCGCTGCAATTCATTTCAGAGCATGGCGCCAAAGCCGATTCGGGAACAGCCAAAGCCGCGGCCGCAATCTTTCTTCGCACTCAGGACGCCGATACGCGCCGGTCGTGTTTGGACAGCCTGGTGCGCATGACTAATCCGAAAGCCAGGAGCGAGCTCGTTCGGCTGTCACAATTACAGGCGTTGGACCAGGCGGCCAAAGACATGGTTATTTCGTATTTGAATTCACCTCCGCCGGCCACAGTACCGATAGCTTCCTCAAACCAAAAACCAACTTCGAGCAGGGTTGATCAGTAATGAACCGCAAACGCGTTCGTTCGTTCGCGAGCATTGCTTTCCTGTTCACACTGCTATCCGTGGGGCAGTCGCTCGCTGTGGGCGAGACGAAACGCGTCGTCACCATTCAGTGTGACGGACTGCCTTTCGAAGTTGTTGATCGATTTGTGAAAGAGCGTGACCCGCGCTCCGGCAACAGTCGCTTGCCTTGGATCGATTACATTTTCTATAAGCACGGAACGCGCCTCGCGAATTTCTACGTGCGCGGCATGAGCCTGTCTGCGCCCTCCTGGTCGTTGATCGATACCGGCCAGCACCTGCAAATAAAGGGCAACGTCGAGTTTGATCGCTACACGATGCAAACGTACGACTACCTGAATTTCGTCCCCTTTTACGTCAAAGCCACGGTAGGAATGCGAGTCGATATGCAGGGCGTCGAAGTGCTCGACGACATCGGCATTCCACTTCTGACCGACGCTTTTCCACATGACGAAAAGCACGAATCGCTTTCGCTGTTCGTTCGCGGCGCGCGCTTCATGATGTTTCAACGCGCGCTTGAGAACAAGGCAAGTGCCGGCCCAAGAGATCTGTTCGACGAGTGGACCACCGGATTCGATATCGCGAGTTCTGTCCCTGAACAATTCGTCCGCGACATGATCGAAGGAATCAACAATCCTCGAGTGCGTTATGCGCAGGTTGTCTTGACTGATTTCGATCATCGAGCGCACCACAACAATGATCGCGAAGCGCAATTGTTAGTGCTGCGCGAACTTGATTCTGTTATTGGTCGAGTTTGGAGTGCCATTCAGGAAAGTCCGCTTGCCGAGGAGACCGCGCTCATCGTGGTGTCTGACCATGGCATAAATTCTGAAGAGCATGTTTACAGTCAGGGTTTTAACCTGGTGAAGCTTCTGGGAAGTGCCGAAGGTGGTGGCCACCACGTTGTTACCAAGCGTCGCTTGATGGCGGACTACTCGATCAAAGGCGTCAATCCGTTCAGCCAGGTAATCACTACACCGGCGCGCGACTCGTACTATTTGAAGGGTGAAACGGAAAAGTACCCGACTGCGCTGCTCGACTTCGATGGTAACGAGCGCACGCAATTACACTTTCGTGATTCCGATTTGAACTTGCTTCAGATTCTGTTACAGCAAACCAAACGGCCGGATCTGGGCCCGGAATTAAGAAAGGCGGTAACGGAGCAAATTTTTGCCACGCTCGATCGCCGGCGTCAGGATTGGAAATTCGACCTGGACCGGCTGACGGAAGAGTTGGGAGCGATTAGGCGCAGCATTGTGACTCAGCGCGAACGTTGCGCCGCCCAACCTAAAAAATTCACGCCCGAACAAACGGCTGCTGGTTTGGATGACGACGCAAAACGGATCTGCGCGCAAGTGGACCGCTGGTCGGGTCAAGAGCGCAACTATGGAGAGTACGCCCGGATTATGACCAACCTGCTGCGCCTGCAGCCCGGCGATATCGGGACGAAGTTAAAGATCGAAGAGTTAATTCCGGCGCACGCTATGGGCCAGCGCAACACCTCCTTTCAGTTAAGAAATTACCTGGCCGGCATCGGTCCCGCCGGTTTGGTTCTCACTCCTGACGGCAGACTCGATATGCAAAAGAGCTTCGTGTATGTCGACTACTTTTCGTTGCTCCACAGCCAATCAGTTAAAAACAACGTGCAGCCGGACGTAAGCAGTCATCCCATCGACATGATCGCTATTCGCGTGCCGAGTGCTGCAATTCAATCGCTGGTCAACGAGCAAGGGTTAACTGAGGACGCTGTCTGGGTTTATGGCGGTGAAGATCGCCAGGCATTAATTCTGGCGCGAGAAAATCGCGGCGTGCTCAGCTTTCGCTATGTTCCGATTAAAAATTTTAATGAAGACAAAAACGGGCAAATGCATTTTGAACTTGCTGACTGGGCGCCGGGTTTTCCTCTTCATATCTTTGAAGATGATCAGTTGATGATCGATGGCGCGAATCGCAGTCGCTGGCTCAGCCAGTGGCATACCGACGTCGAATGGCTGCAAGCCGTTCACAAGACCAGGTACTCGAACGGTGTTATCGGATTGTATGAAGAGCTTGCGCGGCATCGTATTGCGCGCCTGGCCGATGATGACAGCAGCACGGGAGACGAAAAGTTGATGCGGCGCTTCGTGCGGCGTCAACGCGAAAACATCGAGACCGACATTTTGCTAGTCGCAAATGATCACTGGAATTTCGATGTGCGCGGCTTTAACCCGGGCGGAAATCACGGCTCGTTTTTTCGCATCTCGACGCATTCAACCTTCTTGCTGGCAGGCGGAAGGAAGACCGGTATTCCCCAGGCATTTGTCGTCGAAGAGCCCTATGACAGTCTCAGTTTCGTGCCGACGGTGCTGGCTTTGACCGGAAATTTACGCGATGATAGCAACCCAATTCCAGTTCTATGGGAAAAAGGTTTTCGGCGTTTTCCTGGACGCGTCGTGCGGGAAGTACTGGGAAAACCTGAGACTCAAAAAATCGCTGTTACAGGAACGACTACTCCTTGACGATCTCCGACAGTGACGCACAAGACTGGCAAGAGGAACTCGAAGCGCTTGCCGACGACGAACCTGCTGCGTCCAACGCCTCACGTAGATCATTCTTTTGGTTACAGACAATCGCCTTTCTACTTGGCCTCGGCTTACTTCTCTACGTAATCAAGCTGGTTGGCTTGCAACCGCTCTTTGACGCACTTTTTCGCATAGGCTTTGGTTTCTTTGCAGTGCTGGCCATCAGCGGTTCGCGTCACATGTTGCGGACGATCGCGATGAGCTCCGCAATTCCGGCGGAACATCGGCGCTTTAATTTCTTCCAGGCCTTTGCCGCGCGGCTGGGTGGTGAAGCGATAAGCTTTCTTACCTTTACCGGTCCGGTGCTTGGTGAAGCGACCAAGGTTGCTCTGCTACGCAAGCGCGTTCCCTTGACCTATGGCGTTCCTGCTCTCGTCGTAGACAACCTCATCTATAACCTGTCGGTCGTGTTCTTTATCCTCAGCGGCGCTTGTGTGATGTTATTTACTTACCACTTGCCACCGTTGGTGAATGACGCGCTTATTGCGATCGCGGTAATCGCGGCGCTCGGCATTGTTGCTGCGGCACTCGCCGCGCGACGGCGCATACTGTTGTTGACTTGGGTGATTGAT
>DATENN010000043.1:0-7127 GCA_035275045.1 Pyrinomonadaceae bacterium | reverse complement strand
GTCGCGTACGCGCTTTGCGACCTCGGTCTCGATTTAAAAGGCGCGGATCTGGTAATCGCCTCCGATGTTCCGATTGGCGCCGGCATGTCGTCGTCTGCGGCTCTTGAAGTGTCGGTCGGGTTTGCGCTCTGGCAAATTTCGGAACTCCACATATCGCGATTTGATTTGGCGCGAGCGGCGCAAAAGGCCGAACACCTTTTCGTGGGCACGAATTCCGGCTTGATGGACCAGCTAACCGCTGTGTTCGCCGAGACAAATCACGCGATGCTGATCGACTGCCGTTCGTTTGAATTGAAACAGATTCCAATGGAACTGCCTGACGTGGCGGTGGTTGTATGTGACACGCGCGTGAAACACGCCCTCGTAAACTCCGCTTATAACCAACGGCGGGCAGAGTGTGAAAACGCTGTGGCGCTGTTGGCTCAAGCAAAACCAGGCATCACGGCATTGCGCGACGTGACCCTCGATGAACTCGATTTAATTGCAGCATTGCCTGAGCCGGAACGCAGTAGAGCACGACATGTTGCGACTGAAAATGATCGCACGCTGCGCGCGGCGCGAGCGCTCGCTGGGCGACAAATCGAAGAACTCGGTCGTTTGCTGATCCAGTCACACCAGTCATTGCGCGAGGACTTTGCGGTCAGTTGTCGAGAACTGGATATCATGGTGGAACTGGCGTTGAAACAGCCCGGCGTTTATGGCGCTCGAATGATGGGTGGCGGCTTCGGAGGTTGCACAATAAATCTGGTGCAGCGCGCGACACTTGAACACTTCGAGGCTATCATGACCCGCGATTACCAACAGGCCACCGGACTCGAGACTCTTATTCATGTCGTACAAGCCGATGAAGGCGTCAGGGAGTTTACGTGTTGAGATTGGGTGCGATCGGTGATGACGCAAACTGAAGATGCCATTGAACCACAAAGATATCCCTCGTCCTGAATATCCCCGGCCACAATTCGCTCGCAGTTTATGGTTCAACCTAAACGGAGAGTGGGAGTTTGCGGTTGACGATGCGAATGAAGGCATGCGAGACGGTTGGCATGACGGCCGCGCGCTGCCGCAAACCATCGTCGTTCCCTTCGCTTACCAAACCGAACGCTCGGGAATTAACGACAAGAGCATTCATGAAGTGGTTTGGTATGCGCGAAGTTTCGAACTGCCGGCGGAGTTCTATCAGCGGGACCTGTTACTGAACTTTGGCGCCGTTGACTATGCGTGTACGGTTTGGGTGAACGGGCAGGAAGTCGGGCACAATCAGGGTGGTCACGTCCCCTTCCAATTTGACATCGCGCCTTACGTAAAGCACGGAGCAAATCGGCTAACGCTGCGCGTTGAGGATCGTCAGGATCCGGATCAACCGCGCGGTAAACAATCGCACACCGGCATTCCTCAGGAAATCGATTATTACTGCACCACCGGAATATGGCAGTCGGTCTGGCTGGAACCGGTTCCTTCAATTCGAATTGAAGAGATCAGCATTATCACTCATGCCAAACGAAATATTCTGGAGCTGAGCGTTTTTCTTCACGCGCCATCGTCGAAGTGGCGTATTCAAGTCGAAGTGCTCGAGGATGGACAGCGCGTGGCGTTAAGTGAAGATCAAACCGCCGTCGCTACCGGTCGACTTGCGATTACGATCCCTTATGCGAAGCTATGGTCGCCCGATCATCCCCACCTTTACGATCTACAGATCCGCTTATTTGACGGCGATAAGTTGTTGGATGAAGTGGGATCGTATTTTGGCATGCGAAGTATTGAAATTCGCGACGGCATGTTTCAACTGAACGGCGAACCGACGTACATGAAGATGGTGCTGGACCAGGGTTATTGGCCCGACGGGTATTTAACCGCGCCTTCCGACGAGGCGCTGCAAACGGACCTCGGTTGGATTAAGTTGTTCGGATTTAATGGCGTTCGCAAACATCAAAAGATTGAGGACCCGCGCTGGTTGTACTGGTGTGACCGCCTTGGTTTGTTGGTGTGGGAAGAAATGCCGAACGCTCGCGAGTGGTCGCCGAAGGCTGAGGAATTACTATCGGCCGAATGGCAAACTGCTGTGAGACGAGATTACAACCATCCCTGCGTCGTCGCCTGGGTTCCCGTAAACGAAAGCATGGGCTTCCCGGGTCTTAGTCAGCAGCACGCCGGACAATACTCTTTCATCGAACGCATGGTCCGTGTGACCCGGCGTCTGGACTCGTCGCGTCCGGTTATCGATAACGATGGTTGGGAGCACACGGACATTACGGACATCTGCGCGATTCATGATTACACGCCCACCGCAACGCGTTTGCAGGAACGTTACAAGGAGACTTTAGCGAGCGGGCAGTTGCCGGCAACCGTATGGATTGGCGAAAAGCCGCTATTCGCGCGTGGCTCGAAATATCGCGGGCAGCCGATTATGCTTTCGGAGGTTGGCGGCTTTTTAGCCATACCCCCTGACGTTCCCAGCGAGCAGCGCGACGTTCTTTATCGCTTTTACGATTCGTTTGAAACGTCGGACGAACTGCTGGAAAAATATCGTGATCTGATACGCGGGATAGCGGCGCTCAAGTTTTTGGCCGGCTTCTGTTACACGCAGTTGACGGATATCGAACAAGAAGTAAACGGCCTGTTGACTTATGATCGGCGCCCAAAAGTTGCGCCAGAAAGTATTGCGGCTATTAATCATGATTCGTTTGCAAACTCGCACTGACAGCAGCGGCCTGACTTTCTGTAGCAGCTGCTGAATCGTTAACCTGGCGACTTTGCTGCGACACCTTCGGTGAGTGACGCCCGTTGAAAAGAATTTTTTGGCCCTGCAGAAGCATATTTTTCGCGTTACTAGAGGATCGAGCGATGGGCGGGCGAACTATACATGAGAAATGAGGAAACAAAATGAGTGCAATTGTGAAGGGAACTGAAACTAGTGAGTCAAAAAGCCGGCGTGCCGCCGCCCTCGCCGACCGCATTGAAGAAGGCGCTGCGGGTTTAGCCGCTTTTGCGGAAGGTCTTTCCGAAGACGAATGGCGCCGACCTGTGTCGGCAACCGACCAGCGGAGTGTTGGTTTGATTGTGCATCACGTCGCCAGCGTTTACCCGATTGAAGTCCAGGTGGCACAGGCAATCGGAAGTAGTAAAGCAATGTCCGATGTGACCTGGGATGCTATTGCGGACATGAACGCGAAGCATGCTCAGGAGCAAGCCAATGTGACAAAGCAGGATACGCTCGAGCTGTTGCGCAGCAATAGCCGCGACGCTGCAGCCGCGGTGCGCGAGTTCAGCGACGAACAGTTGGATACGGCCGCGCCGTTCGGCCTGAGTTTCGACGCGCCGGTCACGGCCCAGTTCGTAATCGAAGATCACGCGCTGCGCCACAGCTGGCATCACCTCGCGCGGATCCGCAAGGCAGTCGGACGATAGGACATAGTCGATCGATTCAACTTTCAAGTGCAAGGTTTCGCTTCAGCGGAGCTGTAACGCTCAGAAGAATCTCGCTCCGTGAGTAGCGAAACCTATTGCTGGAACATTGCGCTCCTCACGCAGCGCGTCCACGTGTACTTTAGGCTCTAAACATTCCGCCCCTCTCGGGGCGAAGGCCAACACGTTGCAGTTCCGACTTGAATCTGTGCTTTTGAACTTTTAATTACGCCGGAGTTAAAATGCCGCTGTCCTAAACTTTCAACATTCGCCTGCCGCACTACGATTGACGATCGATGAGCGACCCAAAGCAAATCGAACTCGCTAAGACTCAGGAAATGCCTGCGGCGCGAGCACAGCAAAACGACTCACCGGAGTTTCTCGCCCAACAAGATCGCGTTGAAAAGATGATCGCCGCCAACGCGGCGCTTTACGAAGTCCTGTCTGAGCTACTGTTGATTCTCGAAGCCGAATCTCCGGAAATGATTGGTTCGATCCTGCTGATTAGCGACGACGGCAATCACGTAAAGCACGCGGTGGCGCCGAGCTTGCCCGAGAATTATGTGAAGGTCATCGATGGCAGTCCAATTGGACCAAAGCATGGTTCGTGCGGCACCGCTATGTTCCGCGGAAAGCCGGTGGTTGTTACTGACATTGCCACCGATCCACTTTGGGAAGAATATCGAAACTTTGCCTGGGCCATCGGCGTTGCTGCTTGCTGGTCCACGCCAATACTTTCGAGCAAAGGCAAAGTTCTCGGCTCATTCGCAATGTACTATCGCGAACCGCGGACGCCGACGGGTGAAGAGAGTCACATAACAAACGTAGCAACCAAACTGGCCGCTGAAGCGATAGAACACCACGCCGCTTCCACATCCAAGACTTAAACGTCTCGATCGCCCATCCGTAGATTACGCAGAAGCAGCGGCAAAGAGGGAACGGCGAACTGCCGAGTGCCGCTGCTTAGCTCTTCGCGCTTTGCTCTTACCTCATGCTTTCTTTACCATCGACACGCTTGGTTCCACTGTCTATTCTCGATCTAGTTCCCGTCATCCTTGGTGAAACGCCGCGTGAGGCGTTGCGCAAAAGTCTGGATCTAATCCAACACGTAGAACGGTTTGGCTATACGCGTTACTGGGTGGCCGAACATCACAACATGACCGGCATCGCGAGTGCGGCCACATCCGTGGTGATTGGTTATCTCGCGGGCGGGACCTCCACTATTCGTGTCGGTTCGGGCGGCATCATGCTGCCGAATCACTCGCCTCTCGTCATTGCCGAACAGTTCGGGACGCTCGAATCGCTTTATCCCGGTCGCATTGATCTCGGCTTAGGGCGCGCGCCCGGAACCGATGCGTTAACGTTGCGCGCACTGCGGCGGGCCACCGTTCGAGCGGACAGTTTTCCCGAAGACGTTCTGGAGCTGATGTTGTTACTTGCCGAAGCGCGCAAAGGCCAGCCCGTACGCGCAGTGCCCGGAGCCGGAACGAACGTTCCGATTTGGATTTTGGGGTCCAGTACCTTCGGCGCCGAACTCGCAGCTCAGCTCGGGCTGCCTTACGCGTTCGCATCGCATTTCGCGCCCGATGCACTGTTCGCGGCTCTCGAGATTTATCGCGAACAGTTCAAGCCTTCTAAACAATTGGACCGGCCCTATGCGATGGTGGGAGTGAATGCTGTCGTTGCGGATACAGATGAAGAAGCACGGCGGTTGTTCACGACAGTGCAGCAATCCTTCACGAACCTGGTTCGTGGCGCTCCCGGCAAATTGCAGCCTCCGGTCGACGATATTGAAGAGTATTGGACGGCAGCTGAAAAACTACATGCCTCGAGCATGCTGAGGTACTCGTTTGCCCGTTCCGTGAAAACAATAAGCAGGGAGCTGGAAAAGTTTGCAGAGCAAACGAACGCGGATGAGCTAATGATCGTCTCTCACATTTACGATCACGACGCTCGTATCAAGTCTTACGAGTTGATTGCGCAGGCCCTCGGCTTATCCGGTAAATCCCACTGATTTATCGATTGGCCGCCCAGTCCCTGGCTGATACGAATGAACGCTTGTCGTAGATAAGCACGATGGTGCCAATCGGTAGCTCTTCGCTCATTTCCTCTGCCGCGAACATGGGAATGCGGATGCAGCCATGACTCTCGGGCTCGGACGGAACGGAAGGATTGCCGTGAATCGCGAGGCCATCACTGAAGTAGTTGGGATAATAAAGCAATCCGAGCGGCGACTTTTTCCACCCCGACAGTTTGTTATAAATCCTGAAACGGCCTTTTGGCGTGTACGCCAAGTCTTTGATCCCTTTCTCGTCATAACGCTTCCCGCTGCCGGTGGAAATTGGCAGCACGCGTTTGACCGAACCATCATCGTCGACCAGAAGTAATACTTGCCGATCGACATCAACCTCAACGTGGCGATAGCCTGTCTCTTTTGGCTGCGGCGCGCCGGCATTGGCGATAGCGTCGAATTCGCTTCGCGTGAGGCGGGCGGTAACGTCGCGACCTTCCCATTTTTGAAAAGCTTCCAAAGCCGTTTTGGTCGTACTGTCGATAATTCCATCCACCGGTCCGCTCCAGTAGCCCATGTCTGACAGGCGCTGCTCGACTTCTTTCATTTCGGCGCGCGTCAGGGGACGAGTGGAGGTGCGAGCAGTCCGGCGAGGTTTGTGTTTATCCGGCCCGGCTGCCGAAGCAATTGAATTTGAGGCTAACAGTATCAGGGTGAGGATTACCGCTGCCGCAGGTTTGTTTGAAATGCTCATAAAAAATCCCCTCGAGTAACTACGACGGGGGACAACAATAATTGGATTTCCGGGTACGCAACTATTTTTATGCGGCACCGTTAGAGGCAAGTCAAGTGGCTTTCCTTCTCGTCATGTCCTATTTGTCTTGCGTGCTGTGATCTACAAGGCGATTTCGCACACTGCCCTGGCGGTGCTCACCGAAATGCGCGTGATACCCGCGAAAAAAGATTTCGAAAAAAAGTAACCGAAAAGCTGCCGCGGCGGTGTTTTGTCTATGAACCCGGACAAAAGGTGCGTGGAGCACCAAAATCGACCCGTTCAGTCCGAAAGTAAACAAGCCCATCCAAAAGGCCGTAATAAAACGGCTGGTGAATCGTTAATAGAGCAGTAACAAAATGTGTTGGGCCTTCATTACAGGAAGCCAAACACATCGCAGCCAAGGCGGGAGGAAGTCATGTTAAAGATATCGGTCAAGCAGTTGCGAAATGTCGCAGTGGTCGGCCTGGATGGGCAAATCGTTAGAGGTGACACCGAAAATCTGCGTACGCGAGTGCTGTCCTTGTCGCGCGCCGGGGCCGTCGTGCTGGATTTCGCGCGCGTGACGATGATTGATGCCGGCGGTTTGGGAGCATTGCTCGAATTGCGCGCGCAGCTTGAATCGCGCGGGACTCAGTTTGCATTAATGCATTTGAGCCAGAGTGTTCGGTTGGTCCTGGCCATTACGCGGTTGGATTCGGTGTTTAAGATTGCGCGCGTTCGCGAAGTTGTACCTGCAGCCCAGCCCCAGAGCCGCAGGGCCAGGGTGCTCGCGTCTTGTGCCTAACTAATTCTTTTAAGGTGAGCTCGGCTCGCTGCGTCTGTGAAGTGGCTTTGATCAAGCGATGTCAGCGGGCAGACGCGGCAGTGTCAGAGATCAGAATCAGTTTTCTGACCTCTGACATCCGCGTTCGTTCTTACTGCCTGGTAAAGACGAGCGTA